>CAZNMV010000314.1:0-4248 GCA_964573835.1 uncultured Aestuariivita sp.
CCGAGACGCGCAATTTCGACGGCACGGTCGTCTTGATCTTTCAGCCCGCCGAAGAAGGCGGCGGCGGCGGACGCGAGATGTGTGCCGATGGCATGATGGACCGCTTCGGCATTCAGGAAGTCTATGGCATGCACAACTGGCCCGGCCGGCCCGTGGGGAGCTTTGCGATCCGCCCCGGCCCCTTCTTCGCCGCGACCGACCAGTTCGACATCTGGTTCGAAGGCCTCGGCGGGCACGCGGCCAAGCCGCACGAGACGGTGGACACAACCGTGATGGCGGCGCAGGCCGTGCTGGCGCTGCAGACTATCGCGTCGCGCAACGCCGATCCGGTGGACCGCGTCGTGGTGTCGGTGACGTCGTTCGAGACCTCGTCCAAGGCCTTCAACGTCATCCCGCAGAAGGTGCAGATCAAGGGCACCGTGCGCACCATGTCGGCCGAGATGCGGGCGCTGGCCGAAAAGCGCATCCACGAGATCTGCAGCGGCATCGCCGCCACCTTCGGCGGCACGGCGAATGTGCGCTATATCCGCGGCTATCCCGTCATGGTGAACCATGATGAGCCGACCGAGTTCGCGGCCGAAGTCGCGCGCAAGGTCTCGGGCGCCTGCGAAGAGGCACCGCTGGTCATGGGGGGCGAGGATTTCGCCTATCTGCTCGAAGAACGCCCCGGCGCCTATATCCTGGTCGGCAACGGCGACACCGCGATGGTGCATCACCCCGAATACAACTTCAACGATGACGCGATCCCGGCGGGGTGCAGCTGGTGGGCGGAAATCGTGGAGCAGAGGATGCCCGCCGCCTGACGGGCGATTGACGGCAGGCGGGGCGCAGGATAGCAGCCCGGCATGGCCGCCGCACCGCTTCTGCAACTGACCGATATCGCGCTGACCTTCGGGGGCGCGCCGGTCTTCGACGGGCTGGACCTTGCGGTGCAGCAGGGCGACCGCGTGGCGCTGGTGGGGCGCAACGGGTCGGGCAAGTCGACGCTCATGAAGGTGATGGCGGGGCTGGTGGAGCCCGACCGGGGGCAGGTGATCCTGCCGCCGGGCCAAAGCGTCGGCTACATGGAACAGGACCCCGACCTTGCGGGGTTTGCCACGCTGGGCGATTTCGCCGCCGCCGGTCTGGCCGAGGGCGAGCTCTACAAGGTGGAACGCGCGGGCGCGGGGCTGAAGTTCGACCCCGACCGCCCCGTGGCGACCGCAAGCGGGGGTGAGAGGCGGCGCGCGGCGCTGGCGCGGCTGATGGCCGAAGCGCCGGACCTCATGCTGCTGGACGAGCCGACCAACCATCTGGATATCGAGGCGATCGCCTGGCTCGAAGCGGAGCTGGCGCAGACGCGGGCGGGCTTTGTCCTCATCAGCCACGACCGCGCCTTCCTGCGGGCGCTGACGCGCGCCACGCTCTGGATCGACCGGGGGCGGGTGCGCAGGCTCGACCGCGGGTTCGAGCATTTCGAGGCCTGGCGCGACCGGCTCTGGGCCGAGGAGGACGAGGCGCGCCACAAGCTTGACCGCAAGATCAAGGCGGAAGCGCGCTGGGCGGTGGAAGGCATCAGCGCCCGGCGCAAGCGCAATCAGGGCCGGGTGCGCGCGCTGGCCGCGCTGCGGGAAGACCGCGCGGGCCAGATCAAGCGGCAGGGCACCGCTGCCTTGTCGCTCGACGCGGCGGCGCCTTCGGGCAAGAAGGTGATCGAGGCTGTCGGGATTTCAAAGTCTTATGGGGAGAAGGTGATCCTGAAGCCTTTTTCGCTGACCGTGTCGCGGGGGGATCGGGTGGCCTTTGTCGGCCCCAACGGCGTGGGCAAGACGACCGTTTTGAAGATGCTTCTGGGCGAGGTGGCGCCCGATACGGGCAGCGTCACCTTGGGCACCGGTCTGCGGGTCGCGGTCTTCGATCAGGCGCGCGCGCAGCTCGACCCCGAGGCGACACTCTGGGAAAGCCTGACGGGCGAACCGGCGATGCGCATCGCGGGCCGCGCCGACCAGGTCATGGTGCGGGGCCAGCCGCGCCATGTGGTCGCCTATCTCAAGGATTTCCTCTTCGACGAGGCGCAGGCACGCTCGCCCGTGCGGGCACTGTCGGGGGGCGAGAAGGCGCGCCTTCTGCTGGCGCGGCTGATGGCGCAGGACAGCAACCTTCTGGTGCTGGACGAACCGACCAACGATCTGGATATCGAGACGCTGGATCTTCTGCAGGAGATTCTGGGCGAGTATGACGGCACGGTGCTGCTGGTCAGCCATGACCGCGACTTCCTCGACCGCGTGGCGGCGACCACGGTGCTGATGGAGGGTGATGGCGGCGCCACCGTCTATGCCGGGGGCTGGAGCGACATGCAGGCCCAGAGGGCGCTGACGTCTTCTTCGGAAAAACCGAAAGAAAGCAGGTCAGTGCAGGCCGAAGCGAAAGTAGCAGCCGCCCGCCCGAAAGAACGGCGCGCTGGCCTGAACTTTACCGAGAAGCATCGCCTTGATGCGCTGCCGGCCGAGATCGCGCGGCTCGAGGCCGAGATCGCGAAGCTGGGCGAGTTGTTGTCGGACCCCGATCTTTTTACCCGCGAACCCGTGAAGTTCCGCAAGGCGACCGAGGCGCTGGCGCAGCGGCAGGAGAAGCTGTCGGCGGCGGAAGAGGAGTGGCTGACGCTCGAGGAGAAGGCCAGCGCCGGGGGGTGAGCCCGGCGCGGTCCCGTCAGCGCATCCGGAGCGCGCCGTCGATGCGGATGACTTCGCCGTTGAGATAGCCCATCTCGACGATGAAGCCCGCAAGGCGGGCGTATTCCGACGGATCGCCCAAGCGGGGCGGGCAGGGCACGTCGGCGGCAAGCTGCTTCTGCACCTCGTCCGGCAGGCTTGCCAGCATGGGCGTCATGAAGGTGCCGGGCGCGATGGTCATCACGCGGATGCCGTCGCGGGAAAGGTCCCGCGCCATGGGCAGCGTCATGCCGACGATCCCGCCCTTGGAGGAGGCATAGCCCACCTGACCCTTCTGACCGTCGAAGGCGGCCACGGAGGCGGTGTTGATGATCACGCCGCGCGCGCCGTCGGCTTCGGGGTCGTTCTTCGCCATCTCGATGGCGGCGAGGCGGGCGACGTTGAAGCTGCCGGTGAGGTTGATGTCGAGGATGCGGCGGTAATGGTCGAGGCTGTGCGCGCCGCCCTTGTGGATGGTCTTTTCCGCCGTACCGATGCCGGCGCAGTTCACCGCGCAGGTGATGCGGCCCATCTGCGCCACGGCATGGTCGATGGCGGCCTGGACCGAGGCTTCGTCGGCGACGTTCGTTTCCGCGAAATGCCCGCCGATGTCCGCCGCTATGGCGCGGCCGCGGTCGGCGTCGCGGTCCAGGATGGTGACCTGCGCGCCATGGGCGGCGAAGTGGCGGGCGGTCGCCTCGCCGAGGCCCGATGCGCCGCCGGTGATGACGGCGGCTGTGTCTTTCAGAAGCATGTTCGGTTTCTCCCTTGTCAGTCTTCTGTGGCGGGCGAGGAGGGGGCTCTGCCCCCGCTGCCGCCTGCGGCGTCAGCCCCCCGGGATATTTGGAAACCCGAAGAAGGACAGACCCGCCTAGCCCAGTTGCACCAGCGCGTGGCGTTTGCGCCCCGCGCTGAGTTTGACGGGCGCGGCGAGCGCGCCCGCGTCGAGCATCAGCCCCGCATCGGTCAGCGGCGCGTCGTCGATCCGCGCGCCGTTCTCGGCGATCAGGCGCTTGGCGTCCTTGCCCGATTTCGCCAGCCCGGTCTGGACCAGCGCCTGCACGATGGAGAGCGGCAGGTCGTCGGGGCCGACGGTCAGCGTTGGCAGGTCGTCGCCGATGCCGCCTTTCTCGAAGACCTCGCGCGCGGTGGCTTCGGCCGCCGCGGCGGCCTCGGCCCCGTGGCAGAGCGTGGTGACCGCGTTGGCGAGAACGATCTTGGCCTCGTTGATCTCGGCCCCTGCCAGCGTGCCGAGGCGGGCGCAGTCGTCGAGCGGCAGTTCGGTGTAGAGCTTGAGGAACCGGCCCACATCGGCATCGGTCGTGTTGCGCCAGAACTGCCAGAATTCGTAAGGGCTGCGCATCTCGGCGTTGAGCCAGACGGCACCATCGGCGGTCTTGCCCATCTTCTTGCCGTCGGATGTGGTCAGAAGCGGCGTCGTCAGGCCGAAGATCTGGTGATCGAGCACGCGGCGCGTCAGGTCGATGCCGTTGACGATGTTGCCCCATTGGTCGGATCCGCCGAACTGCACGAGGCAGCCATAGCGGCGGTTCAGTTC
>CAZNMV010000315.1:0-4244 GCA_964573835.1 uncultured Aestuariivita sp.
GGCCGGCCGGCCCTTTGTTTTTTGTTGACATGGCGGGCGCGGGCAACCCCCCGGCGCCCGGCTCTGCGGGTCATGACCCGGAACGCGTGTTTCTGAAAGGATGAAGGTGCCGGAAGATGGGCAAGGGAATGATGACGCTGGACCAGTTGCAGGCGGCCTTTGACGCGGGCGAGATCGACACCGTTCTGGTGGCTGCACCCGACATGCAGGGCCGGATCATGGGGAAACGGTTTCACGCGGCCCATTTCCTCGAGTCAGGGCACAAGGAAACGCATTGCTGCAGCTATCTCCTGGCCACCGACATGGAGATGATAACCGTGCCGGGTTACACCAGCACGAGCTGGGACAAGGGCTATGGCGACTATACCATGAAGCCCGATCTGACCACGCTGCGCCGCATCCCGTGGCTCGAGAGCACGGCGCTGGTGCTGTGCGATCTGATCGACCACCACACCCATGAAGAGATCGCGATTTCCCCGCGCACGATCCTCAAGCGTCAGGTGGCGCGCGCGCGCGCGATGGGCTACGTGTCCATGGCCGCGACGGAACTGGAATTCTACATCTTCGAACAAAGCTATGAGGCGTTGCGCGACGGCGGCACGCATGCGCTGACGCCGATCTCGGGCTACAACGAGGATTACCACATCTTCCAGACCTCGAAGGAAGAGCCGCTGATGCGCGCGCTGCGCAACGGGCTTTATGGCGCTGGCATCCCGGTCGAGAACACCAAGGGCGAAGCCGATGCCGGTCAGGTCGAGATCAACATCCGCTACGCCGAAATGCTGAACACGGCGGATTCCCACGTCATCACCAAACAGGCCACCAAGGAAATCGCGCATTCCGTCGGCCGCTCGGTGACCTTCATGGCGAAATACGACCACCGCTTCGCGGGCTCGTCGAGCCATGTGCATCAGTCGCTCTGGACGCTCGACGGGCAGCCGGCGTTTCTCGATCCGGGCGCGCCCTATGGCATGTCGGCCACCATGCGCAAGTACATGGCCGGCCAACTGGCCCATGCGGGCGAAATCACGGCGTTCCTCGCCCCTTACGTGAACAGCTACAAACGCTTCTGCGTGGGGATGTTCGCGCCCACCAAGGCGGTCTGGTCGCTCGACAACCGGACCGCGGGCTTCCGGGTCTGCGGCGAGGCCAGCAAGGCGATCCGGGTCGAATGCCGCATCGGCGGCGCCGATCTGAACCCCTACATGGCCTGTGCGGCGCTGTTGGCGGCGGGTCTTGCCGGGATCGAACAGGGGCTGGAGCTCGAGCCCGAAATGGCGGGCGACAACTACCGCAACAGCGCGGCGCGCGAAATTCCCAAGACGCTGGGCCATGCGGCCGACCTGCTGGAAGGCTCGGCCATGCTGCGCGCAGCGTTCGGCGACGAGGTCGTGGATCACTACACCCGCGCCGCACGCTGGGAGATCGAGGAACAGAACCGCGTTGTGACCGACTGGGATCGCAATCGCCTGCTCGAACGGTGCTGAGCGCGGCGCGCCGCCGCCCGTAAACCCATGAACGGGGCGCAAACCACGCCCTGCAAACACGAAGGCGCGCCAGGTCGGCGCGGAAAGGACGTGATCGTGATGATCAAGCTGATGTCGCCCGTGGACGGTTCGGTCTATATCGAACGCGCGCCGCTGCCCCTGCCCGAGGCCGAGGCCGCAATCGCGCGGGCGCGGGGCGCGCAGGACGCATGGGCCGCGCTGCCCCTGTCCGAACGCATCGCCCGCGTGATGGCCGGGATCGACGCGCTCGAAGCGATGAAATCCGGGATCGTGCCCGAACTGGCCTGGCAGATGGGCCGCCCCGTGCGCTATGGCGGCGAATTCGGGGGCGTGCGCGAACGCGCGGACCACATGGCGCGGATCGCGCCCGAGGCTTTGGCCGACGATGTGGTCGAGGACAGCGACCGCTTTACCCGGCTCATCGCGCGCGAAGCCCAGGGGCTGGTGCTGGTCATCGCGCCGTGGAACTACCCCTATCTGACCGCGATCAACACCATCGTTCCCGCGCTCATCGCAGGCAATGCCGTGGTGCTGAAACATGCCAGCCAGACCTTGCTGGCGGGCGAACGGCTGGCGCAGGCGATGCATGCGGGCGGCGTGCCCGAGGATGTCTTCCAGAACATCGTTCTCGACCATGCCACGACCGCGACGCTCATCGCCGCCCGGCGGTTCGATTTCGTGAATTTCACCGGATCGGTCAGCGGCGGGCGCGCGATCGAGACGTCGGCGGCGGGCACGTTCACCGGCACGGGACTTGAACTCGGCGGCAAGGACCCGGGCTATGTGCGCGCGGATGCCGATCTTGACGCGGCGGTCGACGGGCTGATGGACGGGGCGATGTTCAACTCCGGGCAATGCTGCTGCGGCATCGAACGCATCTATGTGCACGAGACCCTCTTCGACCGCTTCGTCGAAAAGGCCGTGGCCTGGGCGCTGGCCCAGCGGCTGGGCAATCCGCTTGATCCTGACACGACGATGGGACCCATGGCGCAGCCGCGTTTCGCCGCGCTGGTGCGCGACCAGATCGCCGAGGCTGTGGGCATGGGCGCCCGCGCGCTGATCGACCCGGCGGCGTTTCCCGCCGATGACGGCGGGGCCTATCTGGCGCCGCAGATCCTTGTCGATGTCACCCACGCGATGCGGGTGATGCGCGAAGAAAGCTTCGGCCCTGTCGTCGGCATCATGCCGGTGCGCGACGATGCCCATGCCATCGCGCTGATGAACGACTGCGATTACGGGCTGACCGCCTCGATCTGGACCGCCGATGCGGCGGCCGCGCGCGCCATCGGCGCGCAGCTCCAGACCGGCACGGTTTTCATGAACCGCTGCGATTATCTCGACCCTGCCCTGTGCTGGACCGGGTGCAAGGACACCGGGCGCGGCGCGGCGTTGTCGGCACTGGGCTATCATGCGCTGACGCGCGCCAAATCCTATCATCTGAAGAAGGCCTGACCCATGGGACCCACCGCAAACTGGAGCTATCCGACCGCCATCAAGTTCGGCGCGGGGCGGATTTCGGAACTGGGCGCGCAGTGCAAGGCGGCAGGCATCCAGCGCCCCCTGCTGGTGACCGATCGCGGGCTTGCGGGCCTGCCGATCACGGCGCGCGCGCTCGATCTGCTGGACGAGGCGGGGCTGGGCCGCGGGCTCTTCTGCGAGGTCGATCCCAACCCGACCGAGGCGAACATGCACGCCGGTCTGGCCGTCTATCGCGCAGGCGGACATGACGGTGTCGTGGCCTTCGGGGGCGGATCGGCGCTCGATCTCGGCAAGATGATCGCGCTGATGGTCGATCAGCCCGTCAGCGTCTGGGATCTGGAAGATATCGGCGACTGGTGGACGCGGGCCAACCCCGCCACCATCGCCCCGGTCATCGCCGTGCCCACCACCGCCGGCACCGGGTCCGAGGTCGGGCGCGCGGGCGTGCTGACCGACAGCGCGACCCATCGCAAGAAGATCATCTTTCACCCCAAGCTGATGCCCGTCGTCACCATCTGCGACCCCGAACTGACCGTGGGCATGCCCGCCTTCATCACCGCGGGCACGGGGATGGACGCGCTGGCCCATTGTCTCGAGGCCTATTGCAGCCCCTTCTACCACCCGATGAGCCAGGGCATCGCGCTGGAAGGCATGCGGCTTGTGCTGGAAAACCTGCCCCGCGCCTATGCCACCCCCGACGATCTCGAGGCGCGCGCCCACATGATGTCGGCCGCCGCGATGGGCGCGGTCGCCTTCCAGAAGGGTCTGGGCGCGATCCACAGCCTCAGCCACCCGGTGGGTGCGGTCTACAACACACATCACGGCACCACGAATGCGGTGGTCATGCCCATGGTGCTGGCCTTCAACCGCCCCGCGATCGAGGACCGCATCGCGCGCGCCGCCGCCTATCTCGGCATCGCGGGCGGGTATGAGGGCTTTGCCGACCGGATCATGGCGCTGCGCGCCGAGCTGAAGATCCCGCCCGGTCTTGCCGCGATGGGGGTCGAGGCGACCCGACTGGACGAATTGACCGACATGGCGCTGCTTGATCCGTCCTGCGGCGGCAACCCGATCGAGATGACCAGGGAAAACACCCGGTCCCTTTTCGAAGCCTGTTTGTGAAACGACCCCCCGGCGCGGCCCCGACAGGTGCGCCGCCATCGGGGCGGTCCCATCATCCGGGTCTGCGCGACGAGGGGGAAAAGGTGAGAGGCTGGACAACGACCCAAGCGGGGCTCGTTACGGCTGCTTCCTTCC
>CAZNMV010000316.1:0-1931 GCA_964573835.1 uncultured Aestuariivita sp.
GCGATGCTCATGTTGTTGGGGTTGGTGAAGGACGGGATCACCGAATGGGCCAGACGGTCTGTCCCGGTTTCGCGGATGCGTTTCAGCGTCGGCATCAGCCCCTCGGCGATGGCCACATCCAAGTATTCGGGTTCGCAACCGTCCAGGCAAATGACGATCGCGCAGGTCTTTGGCGCGGGATAGGTGCGGTCATTGGCGACCACGGGGGCATCAATCGGCATATCTCTTCCTTCAGACGGCGAGTTTCTTGCGTTCTTCAAGCGCGGCGGCGGGCGGTGCAGCGCTGCGCACGTTCATTTCGGCGAGCGCGTCGCGGGCCGCCTCGACCACGCGGCGCATCACATGTTCGTCCATCTGCCCGATCACGCCGATACGGAAACTGTCCACCACGGTCAACTTTCCGGGATAGATGATGAACCCGCGCGACTTCATCGCCTCGTAGAAACCGCCGAAGGTGAAATTTGGATCTGACGGACAAAAGAAGGTGACGATGATCGGGCTTAGCCAGCGGTCGGCCAGCAGCGTCTCGAACCCGAGCGCGCGCATGCCTTCGACGATCACATCGCGGTTGCGCGCGTAGCGCGCGCCCCGGGCGGGCACACCGCCCTCCTGCGCATGCAGCTCGAGCGCCTTCAGGAAGGCCGCAACAACATGGGTCGGCGGGGTAAAGCGCCATTGCCCGGTCTGTTCCATCACCGCCCACTGGGCATGCACGTCGAGCGAAAGGGAATGCGAGTTGCCCTTCGCCGCCACGATCGCATCCTTGCGGGCTATGACAAAGCCGAAACCCGGCACGCCCTCGATGCACTTGTTGGCGGAGGAGACGAAGGCGGTGCAGTCGAGTGCGACCGGGTCGAGCGGCAGCGCGCCGAAGGCCGACATGCTATCGATAAGCAGCTGGCGCCCGGCCGCCCGCGTCGCCTCGGCGATCTCCTCGACCGGGTTCAGGATGCCGCTGGAGGTTTCGCAGTGGATCGCCAAGACATGGGTGATCGCCGGATCGGCGGCCAGGATCGCGGCAACCTCGTCGCCGCGCGGCGGCAGGTAGTCGCCCATGTCCAGCAGGTGACAACCGCGTCCGAGATAGCCGAGAGTCTGCGCCGCGCGCAGGCCATAGGCACCATTGGCCAGCACCAGCACCTTGCCGTCGCGGGGCACGAAACTGCCCAGCATCGCCTCCACGCAATAGCTGCCGGAGCCCTGAATCGGGACGCAGTCGTATTCCTTTGCCCCCTCGCCGATCAGCCCCAGCAGGCCCGCGCGCAGCGCCCGCGTCATGGCGCGGAAATCATCGTCCCAACTGCCCCAGTCCTTCAGCATCTGCTGCTTTACGGCATAGGCCGTGGTCAGCGGCCCGGGCGTCAGCAGATAGGGTTCACCGAGTTCGGGCGCGGGCAAGGGCATGGCAGGGTTCCGGAGCTGTTCCGCGACCGGATATGCGGCCCCGCCGGGCATATGTAAAATCTTTGTTCTCTATTGATTAATAGGCTAAGGTTATGGAGCAAAACCCAAGCCGGAGGCCGGATGCGCTATAACCAGTTACGCGCATTTCATCACGTGGCGCTGCATGGCGGGTTTTCCCGCGCGGCCCGCGCGCTCAACATCTCGCAACCCTCGGTGTCCGACCAGGTACGCCAGCTTGAACACCGCCACGACGTTCTGCTGTTCACCCGCGAAGCGCGGCAGGTGCGGATGACCGAAGCCGGAGAGGCCCTGTTCCGCCTGACCCGCGAGATGTTCGAGGTCGAGGAGCGCATCGGCGCCCTGTTCGACGAAAGCCGGGTCGCCCTGTCGGGGCACCTGCGCATCATGGCGGATTCGGCGATCCACATCACCGACGCCGTGCGCCGCTTTCGCGAGACCAGCCCGGAGGTCTTCGTTTCCATCCGCACCGGCAATACCGAGGACCTGCTGCGCCGCTTGCGCAACTA
>CAZNMV010000316.1:2031-4236 GCA_964573835.1 uncultured Aestuariivita sp.
GTGGTGGCATCGGGCGCCGGCATCGGCTTCATCAGCGAGGCGGAACTGGGGCATGACGGCCGTCTCGCGGCGATATCTTTCGAGGATGTCGATATCGGGATGTCGGAATCGCTGGTGACGCTTGCAGCCCGCCGCGATGTGCCGCTGATCCGAGGATTCGTGAAAACCGTGCAAAGGACCCTGGCGGGCTGAACCCCTGCCCCCAAGGGATCCCGCCCAGATCAATAGGTTTTGCCTATACTTCCATAGCAACCTCTTGGCTTTACATGCGGGGTGTGCGCGGCATGATCCCCGAAATAAATGGAAGATCCGTGTCAGAGCCAAAGCCGAATACGCTGTTCATCGTGATCGACCAGTTGCGGGCGGATTGCGTGTTCGGGGCGCTGGCGGAACACCTCGACCTGCCCCATATCCGCGCGCTGGCAAGCGACGCGGTCGCGTTCCGCAATCATTATTCCGTGACGTCGCCCTGCGGGCCGTCCCGAGTCTCCCTGCTGACGGGGCAGTATGCCAGCAACCACGGTGCCACGCGCAACGGCACCCCGCTCAAGCGCGACACCCCGAACCTTGCCACCGTGGCGCGCGAACAGGGGCACGACCCCTTGCTGTTCGGCTACACCGATACCTCGCAGGACCCCCGCTTCCTGCCCGCCGACGACCCGAGGCTGTTCTCCTACGAGGAACTCGCCCCCGGCTTCTGCGAGGTATTGCGCATGCGGCTCGAGGGCGACAACAGAGCGTGGGAGCAGCATCTGCACGACCATGGCTATGCCCCGCGTCCCTACCCGGAGTTGTATCGACCGATGGGCGAGAGCCCGGATTCCCCCGCGCTCTACGCGGCCGAACACAGCGACACCGCCTTTCTGACCGACCGCGCGATCGACGATCTGCGCCAGCGCCCGCCGGGGTGGTTCGCGCTTATCACCTATATCAGGCCGCATCCGCCCTTCGTGGCACCCGCGCCCTACAACCGGATGTATGACGCAGCGACCCTGCCCCCGGCGCTGTGCGCCGCCGAGCCGGACTGGCACCCCTTTGTCGCGACCGCGCGCCGCAGGAGCCATGTGGCCTCTACCGTTGTCGGATTCCCCGAACTCCCGGACTCGGACGCGACCACGCGGCTGATCCGCCAGATCTATTTCGGGCTGGCGAGCGAGGTGGATCATCACATCGGGCGCCTGATCAGCTGGCTCAAGGACAGCGGCCAATACGACAACACCATGATCGTGCTGACTGCAGACCATGGCGAGATGCTGGGCGACTACGGTCTCTGGGGCAAGATGACCTTTCACGACGCGGCCTTTCATGTCCCGCTGATCATCCGCCAGCCACGGTCGCCGCTGCGCAGCGTGGCGGTCGCCGCGCCAACCGAATCCATCGACATCGCGCCGACCATCCTGGAACATCTCGGCCTCGCGGTGCCGCATGCGATGGATGGCCAGAGCCTGAAACCCTATCTCGACGGCGGCGCCCCCGCGAACGGTCGGCAGATAACGGTATCCGAACTGGATTTCGGCAATCCGCTCGCCCCTACGCTCTGGCAAAGCGATCACGGTCTTGACCCGGACAGGGCGAAATTCGCCGTTCTGCGCCGGGGCTCGATGCGATTCGTGCAGTTCGCGGGCGGGCTGCCTCCCATCCTGATGGATGTATCCGGCGGCAGCGAGGACCGGAATCTGAGCAATAATCCAGCGCATCAGCAAACAATGCTTGATTTGATGCAGGATATGCTTTGCCATCGCATGGTGAACGCCGACGGCACGTTTTCAAGGACGCTGATCACCGAGGATGGCGTCATGGTGGTTTCGTGACCCAAGGCGATGTCACGGATATGTCATGGTGACGGAGATACACGGCTCGGGGTATGAGCCGGGCGGACCAGAACGCGGAGGCGTAACGCCAGAAATCAGTTCAGATCGCGTCGCATGCTGCCAGCCGGTAGCACGACCCGTAAAGACCGGACGGCACATGCGCCGGCAACTAAGAGGGAAGAGTCCCCGCCCACTATTTGGAACCGACAGGAGATAAGATGAAAAGACTTCTACTATCAGGCGCGGCCATGATCGCCCTGCCCGCCGCGGCCTTTGCCAACTGCCCGGCAATCACGGTCGCCGAAATGCAGAGCGTGGCGATGGGCGAATTCCCCCAGCAGTTCGAGCTGAGCGCCTTTCAGGAAGCCGCCGGTTGCACCATGGAATTCAAGGC
>CAZNMV010000317.1:0-4204 GCA_964573835.1 uncultured Aestuariivita sp.
ATCGTCGACCGCGACGATGTTGAATTCGTCGAGATCGTATTCCCGGCCATAGACCTCTTCGTCCCATGTCATGGACTTCTTCAGCGCCTCCATCGCGAAGGCGCATTTGTCCTCGTCCCCCGGGCGCACCCAGATGGCGAGCTTCACATGCCGGCCGGTCATCGTGGTGAAGCTGTCGTCGTGGCTGATGAGATCGCCTGCCACCAGCGCGAAAAGATAGGCGGGCTTCGGCCAGGGATCGTGCCAGATGGCGTAATGCGTTTTCGGGTCTGCGCCGAACTTCTCGCCATTGCCGTTGGACAGAAGCTCGGGCACGGAATCGCGGGGCGCGTTGATGCGCACGGTGAAGACGGCCATGACGTCGGGGCGGTCGGGGTAGAAGGTGATCTTGCGGAAGCCTTCGGCCTCGCATTGGGTGCAATACATGCCGTTCGACATGTAGAGCCCGTCAAGGGAGGTGTTGCTTTCCGGGTCGATCTCGACCTCGGCCTCCCATGTGAAGGGGGCGTCGGGGACCGGGCAGGTAAGGCCGCCTTCCACCAGATCGGGCGCGATCTCCTTCCCGTCGATGGCGGCGCGGATGAGTGTGAGGTTCTCGCCGTGCAGGAAGAATGTGCGGTCGTCCGTCGCGGGATTGGGGCGGAAGGCGATGCGCGATGTCACCCGTGTGGCGGTCGGGTGCAGGTCGAAGGTGAGGTCGACATGTTCGATGCACCATCCGAAGGGGGCGTAATCCTTCAGATGAACTGTCGTCGGGGCGGGGTCGCGCATGGGGGCTGTCCTTGACTGTCGGAAGGAACGGTAGGGCGCGGGGCAGGCGGCTTCAAGCGGGCTTTCCAAGGCGGGGCGGCCCGCTATCTGACGCTGCATGGAAACCCCCGTGATCCTCTGGTTCAAGCGCGACCTGCGGCTTGACGATCACCCCGCACTTGCGCGGGCGGCCGCGCTTGGCCCGGTGCTGCCGGTTTTTGTGGTCGAGCCGGGCTATTGGCGGCAGGCGGATGTCTCGGGTCGGCAGTTTGCATTTCTGCGCGACTGTGTGCGCGATCTGTCGCGTCGTCTTGCGGAACGGGGCGCGCAGCTGTGCCTGCGCGTGGGGGATGCGGTGGACGTGCTGGAGGCGCTGCGCCTTGAGACCGGTGCGCGCCACATGGTCAGCCATGAAGAGACGGGCAACGCCTGGACCTTTGCGCGCGACCGCGCCTTGGGGGTCTGGGCGCGGGCGCAGGGTGTGACGTGGGAAGAAGTGCCTCAGTCCGGCGTGGTCCGGCGGCTGCCCACGCGCGACGCCTGGGCCGCACGGCGCAATGCCTTCCTGCGGGGGGGGCAGGTCGAGGCGGACGCGGTGCGCTGGGCGAAGGCAGCGGCGCAGGACTGGCCCGATCTGCTGCGTGACGACTGCGCGGGGCGCCAGAAGGGCGGGCGAGGGCAGGCGCTTGCCACGCTGGGCGGGTTCCTGACCGAACGCGGGCGCGACTACCGCCGCGCGATGTCGTCGCCCCTGACCGGGGAGGCGGCTTGTTCGCGGCTGTCGCCCTATCTGGCGCTGGGGGTGCTGTCAGGACGCGAGGCCGCGCAGGCCGGCGCGGCGCGTCAGCGCGAGGTCAAGGGCACGCGGGCGGGCTGGGCCGGGTCGCTGTCGTCGTTTCAGGCGCGGCTGGCATGGCGGGATCACTTCATGCAAAAGCTCGAGGATGAACCTGCGCTGGAGTTCCGTTGTCTGCATCCGGCTTATGAGGGGCTGCGGGCGGATGACCCCGCCCTGCGGGTCGCGTGGGAAAAGGGCGAGACAGGCGTGCCCTTCGTCGATGCCTGCATGCGGTATCTCGATGCCACCGGTTGGCTGAATTTCCGCATGCGGTCGATGGTGATGTCGTTTGCGTCCTATCACCTGTGGCTGGATTGGCGGTGCACGGGGCGGCATCTGGCGCGCGCCTTCACAGATTATGAGCCGGGCATCCACTGGCCACAGCTGCCGATGCAGTCGGGCACGACGGGGCTGCACACGGTGCGCATCTACAACCCCGTGAAGCAGGGGCACGATCAGGACCCTGCCGGGGTTTTCACCCGCCGCTGGCTGCCGGAGCTGGAGGCGGTGCCGGACCGGTTCCTCCAAGAGCCGTGGTTATGGGACGGGGCGTCGGGGCTGCGATACCCCGCGCCGGTGGTCGATCTGGCCGCCGCCGCGCGGGCGGCGCGCGAACGGGTCTGGGCGGTGCGGCGGGGGGCGGAGTTTCGCGCCGAAGCGGCGCGGGTGATCGATAAGCACGCCTCGCGCAAGGATCGTGAGGGCCGCTTCGTGAATGACCGGGAACCCAAGGCGCGGCGGGGAAAGACGGACCCGCGGCAGTTGGGGTTCGGGTTTTGAGAGCGGCCCTGATATCGGCAAGGGCAGCCCCCGGCCGCGGGCGAAAGGGTCCTTCGAAGGAAACCCCATGCCCCGCATGACCCGCAAATCCGACCTTCCGCAAAAGACCTGCGCCACCTGCGGGCGGACCTTCACATGGCGCAAGAAGTGGGAAAAGGTCTGGGACGAGGTGCGCTATTGCTCGGACCGGTGCCGGGGCGCCCGGAAGGGGGCGAAATCCGGTCAAAAGACCTGACCGCCTGTGTTGCCTATCGGAAACTTTCGTTCTAGATCGCACCGCATACCACGGCGCACAAAGACGAGGGAGCGGCAGCATGAGCAAGCGGCAGGTGATCGACGGGCTTCAGGTGGCCCCGGAACTGGCGGATTTCATCGACACGCGGGCGCTGCCCGGCACGGGCGTTGACCCTTCCGCCTTCTGGGCGGGTCTGTCGAAGCTGATCCATGATCTGGGCCCCGAGAACCGCGCCCTTCTGGACAAGCGCGAGCATCTGCAGAAGCAGATCGACGATTGGCACATCGCCCACCGCGACCAGCCGCATGACCACGAGGCCTATCGCGCCTTCCTCGAAGGCATCGGTTATCTTCTGCCCGAAGGCCCTGACTTCGAGATCGAGACTGCGAATACCGACCCCGAGATCGCGACCGTGCCGGGGCCGCAGCTGGTCGTGCCGATCACCAATGCGCGCTATGCGCTGAACGCGGCGAATGCCCGCTGGGGCAGCCTGTATGACGCCTTCTACGGCACCGATGCCATGGGCAGCCCGGCACCGAAGGGCGGATACGACAAGGGGCGCGGGGCGCGTGTGGTGGCGCGGGCGCGTGTCTTCCTTGACGAAGCCTTCCCCATCGAGGGCGGCAGCCATGCGGATGCGGCGCGCTATTACGTGCATGACGGCAAGCTGTTGATCGACGATATGCCGTTGGTCACGCCCGAAAAATTCGTGGGCTACCGCGGCCACCCCAAGGCGCCCGACGCGGTGCTTCTGCGCAACAACGCGCTGCATGTCGAACTGGTCTTCGACCGGACCCACCCGATCGGCAGCCGCGACCAGTGCGGGCTGGCGGATGTGGTGATCGAAAGTGCGGTGTCCGCGATCATGGATTGCGAGGATTCGGTCGCCTGCGTCGATGCCGAAGACAAGGTGCTGGCCTATGCCAACTGGCTGGGCCTGATGCGGGGCGATCTGGAGGACACCTTTGACAAGGGCGGGAAGACCATGACCCGCCGCCTGAACGCCGACCGCACCTATACCGGGCCGGACGGCAAGCCGCTGGTGGTAAAGGGCCGCGCGCTGATGCTGGTGCGCAATGTGGGCCACCTGATGACCAACCCCGCGATCCTTGACCGCGACGGGGCAGAGGTGTTCGAGGGCCTGATGGACGCTGCCATCACCACGCTGATCGCGATGCACGACCTCAAGCGCGAGGGCGGCAATTCGGTCAAGGGCTCGGTCTATGTGGTGAAGCCCAAGATGCACGGGCCCGAGGAAGTGGCCTTCGCCGTGAAGACCTTCGACCGGGTCGAGGACATGCTGGGGCTGCCGCGCAACACCGTGAAGATCGGCATCATGGACGAGGAGCGGCGCACGAGCGTCAACCTCAAGGAATGCATCCGGGCGGCGAAGCACCGGGTCGCCTTCATCAACACCGGATTCCTCGACCGGACGGGTGACGAGATCCACACCTCGATGGAGGCCGGGCCGTTCTCGCGCAAGGATTTCATCAAGCGCAAGGGCTGGATCGGGGCGTATGAGAACCTCAACGTCGATATCGGGCTCGAATGCGGGCTGTCGGGCAAGGCGCAGATCGGCAAGGGCATGTGGGCGATGCCCG
>CAZNMV010000318.1:0-4201 GCA_964573835.1 uncultured Aestuariivita sp.
GCCCCACCGCCATGCGCGGCGGCGGGATGGAGGATGTGATCTTCGCGGGTGCCGCCACCCGGCCCGCCCGCAACTTTGCCGAAGTCGGGCTGGTGATCGACAATTCCGAACGCCTTGCGCCGTCGGGCTTCAACGAAGCAGACAGTCTGGAAATCATCCGCCGCATCACCCGGGACGTGGGCAGCGCCTACAAGGTCAACGGCAAGGATGTGCGCGCGCGCGACGTGCAGATGCTGTTCGCCGATGCCTCGACCGGGGCGCATTCGCCCGCGCTGGTTCGGCAGGGGCAGATTTCTGAACTGATCAACGCCAAGCCCGCGTCGCGCCGCCGCATTCTTGAGGAAGCGGCGGGTATTTCCGGGCTCTACCAGCGCCGCCACGAGGCCGAACTGAAGCTGTCTGGTGCCGAGACGAACCTCGCCCGCGTCGATGACGTGGTCGAGCAATTGGCCAACCAGCTGCAGGCGCTGGCGCGGCAGGCCCGGCAGGCGGCGCGCTATCGCGAGATCGGTGAACAGTTGCGCCATGCCGAGGGGGCGCTGCTCTACCGCCGCTGGCGTGAGGCCGACGAGGCCCGCGCCGAGGCCGAGGCGGCTTTGCGCGCCCGCACGACCGCCACGGCGCAGGCCGAAGCCGCCGCGCGCGCTGCCGCGAAGGCCCGCACCACCGCGGAAGAGGCGCTGCCGCCGTGCCGCGAAGAAGAGGCGATCGCCGGTGCAGTCCTGCAGCGCCTGTCGACCGAACGCGACCGGCTGGCCGAAGAAGAGGCCCGCGCCAAGGACACGATCGCGGCCCTGACCGCCCGCATCGGGCAGCTGGCCCATGACATCGACCGCGAAACCGGCCTGAACCGCGACGCCGGCGAAACGATCCAGCGGCTCGAATGGGAACAGCGCGAACTTGCCAAGGCATCGCAGGGTCACGACGACAGGCTGGCCGAAGCGCAGGCCGCTGCGCAGGAGGCCGCCGCCCTTCTTCAGGACCGCGAGGCGCACCTGACGCAGGTGACCGAGGATGTCGCCCGTCTTGCCGCACGCCACCAGTCGGCGCATCGCCTGCTCGAGGATGTCCGCAAGACGCTGGCCCGCGCGGAAGGCGAGGCCGACAAGGCCCGCGCCACCGTCGCCGCCGCGCGTGACACGCTGGCCCGCGCCGCCGAAGACCAGACCCGCGCGACCGGGGCCGAGGCGCAGGCGCAGGATCTTGCCCGCCGTGCGGACGAAGCGCTGACCGCGGCCGATACAGCCCGCGCCGACACCCAGTCGCGCGAAGCCGAGGCGCGCGCGCAACGCTCGGCGGCCGAAGGGGAACTTGGCGCGCTGCGCGCCGAGGTCGGCGCGCTGGCCAAGCTGGTCCAGCGCGACACCGCCGAAGGCGGACAGGTGATGGACGCCCTGAGCGTCGCGCCCGGGTTCGAGAAGGCGCTGGGTGCCGCGCTCGCCGATGACCTGCGCGCCCCGGTCGTGGACGCAGACGGGCCATCGGGCTGGGTGGCGCTGCCGCCCTATGAGGCCGCCCAGCCCCTGCCGCCGGGTGTGCAGCCGCTTTCGGCCCATGTGCGCGTGCCGCCGGAACTGGCGCGGCGGATCGGTCAGATCGGGCTTGTCGATGCCGATGACGGCGCGCGTCTGCAGGCGCTTCTGCGCCCCGGGCAGCGGCTCGTGTCCACCGAAGGCGATCTCTGGCGCTGGGACGGCTATCGCGCCTGGGCCGAGGACGCACCGAGCGCCGCTGCCCTGCGGCTTGAACAGCTGAACCGGCTCGAAGCGCTCAAGCAAGAGACCGAGCGTGTGACGGCGCGCGCTGATGCCGCGCGGCTGGCCCATGAAAGCCTGCAGAAGCGGCTGACCGACCTGACCGCCGCCGACCGCGCCGCGCGCGAAGCCCGGCGCGAGGCCGATGCAAAGGTGGCCGAGGCCGCCCGCGCGCTCAGCCGGGCCGAGGCCGACCGCAATCTGGCCGAAGGGCGGCTCGAGACCGCGAATCTTGCTGTTGCCCGTCATGACGAAGATGCCGCCGCCGCGCGCCTCCAGCTGCGCGAGGCGGAACAGGCCGTCGCCGATCTGGGCGATCTGGCCACCGCGCGGGCCGAGGTCGAGGATATCCGCATCACCGTCGAAGCGGCGCGGATGACGATGATGACCCGCCGGTCTTCCCATGACGAAGTCCGCCGCGAAGGCGAGGCGCGCACGCGCCGGTCGCAGGAAGTGACGAAAGATCTCAGCGGCTGGCGGCACCGGCTCGAGACGGCGGAAAAGCGCAGCGCCGAACTGGCCGAGCGCAAGGCGCAAGGCGAGACCGACCTTGCCGCCGCCAGCGCCGCGCCCGCCCGGATCGCAGCGGATCACGCCCGCCTGCAGGATCAGATCACCACGGCTGAGGTGCGCAAGGCGGAAGCCTCTGATGCGCTGTCGCAGGGTGAAGGGGCGTTGCGCGCCGCGGTTCAGACCGAACGCGAGGCCGAGCGTGCCGCCTCCGAGGCGCGCGAGGCGCGCGCCCGCGCCGAAGCCCGTGCCGAGGCCGCGCGCGAAACCGTGACCGCCGCTGCCGAGCGAATCGCCGAAGACGTGCAGATGACGCCGAACCAGCTTCTCACGAAGCTCGATGTCAGCCCCGACGACATGCCCGGCGCCGACCATCTCGAGACCGAGGTGAACCGCCTCAAGCGCCAGCGCGACGCGCTGGGCGCGGTGAACCTGCGCGCCGAAGAGGACGCGGCCGAGGTCCAGACCGAACACGACACCCTGGTGAAGGAAAAGACCGATCTCGAGGACGCGATCCGCACCCTGCGCGCGGGGATCGCCAGCCTGAACCGCGAAGGCCGCGAACGGCTGCTGACGGCCTTCGAACAGGTCAACGGCAACTTCGCGCTGCTGTTCACGCATCTCTTCGGGGGCGGCGAGGCGAACCTCGTGATGGTGGAAAGCGACGATCCGCTGGATGCCGGGCTCGAGATCATGTGCCAGCCGCCGGGCAAGAAGCTGTCGACGCTGAGCTTGCTGTCCGGGGGCGAACAGACGCTGACGGCGCTGGCGCTGATCTTCGCCGTGTTCCTCGCGAACCCCGCGCCGATCTGCGTGCTCGACGAAGTCGACGCCCCGCTTGACGATGCGAACGTCACGCGGTTCTGCGACCTTCTCGACGAGATGTGCCGCCGGACCGACACGCGGTTCCTGATCATCACCCACCACGCGGTGACGATGGCACGGATGGACCGGCTGTTCGGGGTAACGATGCAGGAACAGGGGGTTTCGCAGCTTGTCTCGGTCGATCTGAAGAAGGCCGAGGCGCTGGTCGCCTGATCGTGACTTTGCCCCGGCCCCCGCGCCGCATAGGTTGCGGCGATGAGAGCTGTTCTTCCCATGATGTTGCTGATGGCAGGGCCCGCGCTGGCAGAGCCTTTCGCCCTGCGCCCGGCCGACAGAGTGCTGGACGAAGCTGGCCTCGCGCGCATCGCCGACGGGGCCATGCTCACCTATTTCGACGGGGGCGTGTCGTTCTTCTCGGCCGGCGGAGCCTATTCCTATACTTATGCCGACAATGGTGGCACGGCCTTCGGGCGGTTCCGGGTGGAACCGGGCGGTCTGATCTGCATCGCCTTCCGCAACGGTGCGGCGCGCTGCGACATGTATGTGCGCAATGGCGGGCGGCTCACGCTTCTGACCGAAGGCGGCGACCGCTTTCCCGTGAAGCACGAGGAAGGCGCCGATCCCTGATGCGCGGCGATTCAACGCGTGACGGGCACGCGGGCTTCTCCTAGACTTGTCTGTAAGTTTAAAGGGACAGCAAGATGACCATGCATTTTGACAGTGAGAAGACCAAGGCCGCCGCCTGGTTCCGGCGGTTGCGCGACGACATCGTCGCGGCCTTCGAGGCGCTGGAGGACAACCACGCGAAAGGCCCCCTGTCCGACCGTTCCCCGGGCCGGTTCGAAGTGACCGAGACGAAGCGTCAGGGCGACGCGGGCGAGGATGCGGGCGGCGGTCTGATGAGCGTGATGCGCGGCGGGCGCGTGTTCGAAAAGGTGGGTGTCAATGTCTCGACCGTGCATGGCCGCCTGGGCGACCGCGCGCAGGCCGCGATGATGGCGCGCAAGGGCCTGCCGGGCATGCAGGAAGACCCGCGCTTCTGGGCCAGCGGCATTTCCCTTGTGGCGCATATGCAGAACCCGCATTGCCCGGCGGTGCACATGAACACGCGC
>CAZNMV010000319.1:0-4186 GCA_964573835.1 uncultured Aestuariivita sp.
TGAACTTCATCATGGATGCGCAGAACATGGCAGCGGCGTCGAACTACGTCTACTACGCCAACGGCAACGCGGCCTCGAAGGAGTTCCTGAACGAGGACGTGATCGGCGACACCGCGATCTACCCGGACGAGGCGACGCTTCAGAACCTCTACACGACCTCGCCTTATGACGCGGGCGTGCAGCGGGTCGTGACCCGTCTGTGGACGAAGATCAAGTCGGGCACCTGAATTGACCAGACAGGGGGCCGGAGCGGCGACGCTCCGGCCCTTTCTTCAGCAGGGAAGACCCGACTTGCCAGCCACCGTTTTCGCCCCATGGACCGACCCGAACCAGAAACCGCTGATCCGGTTTCTCAACGTCACAAAGCGGTTCGGCGATTTCACCGCCATCGACGATCTGTCGCTCGACATCTATGAACGCGAATTCTTCGCGCTTCTGGGCCCGTCAGGCTGCGGCAAGACGACGATGATGCGCATGCTGGCGGGGTTCGAGAACCCGACATCCGGGCGGATCGAACTTGCGGGGCAGGACATCGTGCCGGTGCCGCCCAACAAGCGCGCCGTGAACATGATGTTCCAGTCCTATGCGCTGTTTCCGCATCTCACGGTCTGGGACAACATCGCCTTCGGCCTGCGCCGCGACCGCATGCCCAAGATCGACCTCGAACGGCGGGTCGAGGAGATGCTGAAACTCACCCGGCTGGAGAAATTCGCCCGCCGCAAGCCGCACCAGATTTCCGGGGGCCAGCGCCAGCGCGTGGCCCTGGCCCGCAGCCTGGCCAAGGCACCGAAGCTTCTGCTGCTGGATGAACCGCTCGGCGCGCTCGACAAGAAGCTGCGCCAGGACACCCAGTTCGAGCTTATGGACATTCAGGAAAAGACGGGCACGACCTTCGTGATCGTCACCCACGATCAGGAAGAGGCGATGACCGTGGCCAGCCGCGTCGCGGTGATGGACGAAGGCCGCCTGATCCAGGTGGCCACGCCCGCCGACATCTACGAGGCGCCGAATTCGGTATATGTCGCCGACTTCATCGGCGACGTGAACATCCTTGAAGGCACATTGCGGGCGACGGGGCCGAACCGCTACCGGTTCACCTGGGGCGATACCGGCGAAGCCGTGACCGCCGCGTCGGAACGGCCCTTTTCCGACGGGCAGGCCGCGCATCTCGCGATCCGGCCCGAGAAGGTCCAGATCAGCGCCGAACGCCCCGAAGGGGCCGAGAACGCGATCAAGGGCAAGGTTCACGACATCGCCTATCTGGGCAATATCAGCACCTTCCATGTCCGCGTCGCAGGCGATCGGATCATCAAGGCGCAGTCGGCGAACACCCGCCGGATCACCAACCGCAGCTTCACCTGGGAAGATGACGTCTGGCTGTCCTGGACGCCCACGGCGGGCGTGGTCCTGGCCGACTGATGCGCCGCGGGATCCTCATCCTTGTCCCGTATCTGTGGCTGGTGGCCCTGTTTCTGGTGCCGTTTCTTATCGTCGGCCGCATCTCTCTGTCCGACACGGCGCTGGCGCGGCCGCCCTACCTGCCGCAGTTCAGCTGGGACGAGGGGATCTGGGCCTTCCTGTCGCAGCTGGACTTCGACAATTTCTGGTTCCTAACCACCGACGATCTCTACTGGAAGGCCTATCTGTCGAGCCTTCAGATAGCCATCACGTCGACTTTCCTCGCGCTGCTGATCGGCTATCCCATCGCCTATGCCATGGCCCGCGCGCCCGAAGAATGGCGCCCGACCCTGATGATGCTGGTGATCCTGCCGTTCTGGACCAGCTTTCTCATCCGCGTCTATTCCTGGATCGGCATCCTGAGCCAGGAAGGCTATCTCAACCAGATCCTTCTCTGGGCGGGCATCATCGACGCGCCGCTGATCATCCTGAACACCAACATCGCGGTCTATATCGGCATCGTCTATACCTACCTGCCCTTCATGATCCTGCCGATCTATGCCGCGCTCGACCGGCTTGACGGGTCGCTCATCGAAGCGGCCGAGGATCTGGGATGTTCGCGCCTGCAGGCCTTCTGGCTTGTGACCGTGCCGCTGTCGAAGAACGGCATCATCGCGGGCTGTTTCCTTGTCTTCATTCCGTCGCTGGGCGAATTCGTGATCCCGTCGCTTCTGGGCGGGTCGGAAACGCTGATGATCGGCAAGATCCTGTGGGAGGAATTCTTCAACAACCGCGACTGGCCGGTGGCGTCCGCCGTGGCGGTGGTGCTTCTCTTGATCCTTGTGGTGCCGATCGTGCTCTTCCAGCGCAACCAGCAGCGCCAGGCCGAGGAGGATAGCTGATGCGGATGTCGTGGTTCAACGCGACCTCGCTGACGCTGGGCTTCGCATTCCTCTATCTGCCGATGGTCATCCTGATCATCTACAGCTTCAACGAAAGCCGGCTGGTCACGGTCTGGGCCGGTTTTTCCACCAAGTGGTATGGTGAGCTTCTGCAGAACCAGTCCTTTCTGGATGCCGCCTGGGTGACGCTGAAGGTCGCGGTCTTCTCGTCCACGCTGGCCACGATCCTGGGCACGATGGCGGCCTATGTGCTGGTGCGCGGCGGGCGCTTCATGGGGCGCACGCTGTTTTCCGGCATGATCTATGCACCGCTTGTCATGCCCGAGGTGATCACCGGCCTGTCGCTTCTGCTGCTGTTCATCGGCATCGGCCTCGACCGCGGGGTTCTGACCATCGTGCTGGCGCATACGACCTTTTCGATGGCCTTCGTGTCGGTCGTCGTCTCGTCGCGGCTGGTCACCTTCGACCGGTCCCTGGAAGAGGCCGCGCTTGACCTTGGCGCGTCGCCCTGGGATGCGTTCCGGCTGATCACGCTGCCCATCATCGCGCCTGCGGTGATTTCGGGCTGGCTGCTGGCCTTCACGCTCTCGCTCGACGATCTGGTGATCGCGTCTTTCACGGCCGGTCCGGCTTCGACCACACTGCCGATCAGGATCTTTTCGGCCGTGCGTCTGGGCGTCAGTCCTGAAATCAACGCATTGTCCACGATCATGATCGCCATCGTGACGGTGGGGGTGATCACCGCCTCGCTCATCTCGAAACAGAGCATGGTGCGGCAGAAGCGTGACGAACAGGCGGCGGCGCGGGTCACATGACGCGGATTTTCGGGGATTTCGCCTATGGCGCCGGGCCGCGCACGGGCTGTTTCTGGGACCGCTTCGCCACCGAAGTGCCGCAGGTCCGCCCAGCCCTGCGCGGTGAGCTGCGTGCCGATGTCTGCATCATAGGCGCGGGCTTCACCGGGCTGAACGCGGCGCTGGCGCTGGCCGAACAGGGCACGCGCGTTGTCGTGCTCGACGCGCAGCATCCGGGCTGGGGGGCATCGGGGCGCAATGGGGGGTTCTGCTGCCTGGGCGGCGGCAAGATCGGCGAAGCGGCCCTGCGCGCCACCTATGGCACCGAAGCGGCCGAAGAATACCGCGCCGCGGAATGCGCGGCAGTCGCGCATGTGGGCGATCTTCTCAAGACGCGCGGGATCGACGCCGACACCCATTCCGAAGGCGAAACGCTTCTGGCGCATACCCCGCGCCACATGGACGCGATCCTGAAAGACCTCGAGGCTGGCCCCGGGCCGCATGGCGTAATGCCCCAGGTCACCCGGGCCGAGGAACTGGCCCAGATGGGCATGTCGGGGCCCTTTTTCGGGGCGGTGACCACGCCCATCGGTTTTGCCCTGAACCCGCGCCGCTATCTCGACGGTCTGCTGGCCGAGGTCTGCAGCGCAGAGGGTGCCACCGTGCATGCCGACAGCGCGGTGCAGGCGATCGACCGCGACGGCGCGGGATGGGCTGTGACGACCTCTTCGGGCAAGGTGCGGGCCGGTGCCGTCCTGATCGCCACGAACGGCTATTCGTCGGAACATGTCCCCGCGTGGATGGCGGCGCGGTACATGCCGACGCAGTCGACGGTGCTGGTGACGCGCCCGATCACCGACGAGGAACAGCGCGCGCAGGGCTGGACCAGCCTGCAGATGTGCTACGACAGCCGCAATCTGGTGCATTACTTCCGGCTGATGCCCGACGGTCGGATGCTGTTCGGGATGCGGGGCGGCGTCTTCTCCTCCCCACGGGCCGAGGCGCGGTCGCGCGCCGCCGTGCGCCGCCATTTCCACGCAATGTTTCCCGCTTGGGCCGAAGTCGCGATCGAACATGAATGGTCGGGCATGG
>CAZNMV010000320.1:0-4176 GCA_964573835.1 uncultured Aestuariivita sp.
TAGCGCATCGTGTCGCGGTAACCGAGCGAGACGGAATAGGCCGCCTCGTACTGGCCGCGCGCGATCGACTGAATGCCGCCGCGGAAGATCTCGGCCTGAAAGGCGCTGTCTGACAGCGCCAGTGCGATCACACCCGCCCAGAACACTGACAGCGACAGTCCGGTCAGCTGCGGCAGGCCATAATAGACCCAGAGGATCAGCACCAGAAGCGGGACCGAGCGGACAAGTTCCACATAGACCCTGCTGACCCTGCGAAGCCAGGGAAACGGCGACAGCCCAGGCAGCGCCACGAGCAGCCCGACGCTCATCGAGATGGTGATGGCCACCGCCGAAAGATAGACCGTGTATTCCAGTCCGGAGAGCAGGAACCGCAGGTTGTTCATCCCCGTGGTGGTGCGGGGGTCGACCACATACCAGCCCCAGTTGCCAGAGCAGCCCGACAACATCAGGAAGAGGGCAAGAAAAAGCGCGATCCGGATCATGCCGCCCCCTAGTGGTGCAGGAGTTTCTGAAGAAAATCCCGGCAGCGTTGGCTTGCGGGCGCGGTGAAAAACTGTTCGGGCGGGGCCATTTCGACGATCTCGCCGGCATCCATGAACACGACCCGGTCCGCAACGCGGCGCGCAAAACCCATCTCGTGGGTGACCACGATCATCGTCATGCCGGTTTGCGCCAGTTCGGTCATAACGTCGAGCACCTCGTTGATCATCTCGGGATCAAGCGCGCTGGTGGGCTCGTCGAAAAGCATGATCCGGGGCTCCATGCAGAGCGAGCGGGCGATGGCGACGCGCTGCTGCTGGCCGCCCGACAGTTGGCGGGGAAACTTGTCGGCCTGCTCGGGGATGCGCACGCGTGCGAGGTAGCGATGCGCTGTCTCTTCCGCCTCGGCGCGCGACAAGCCGCGCGCACGCATCGGGCCGAGCGTCAAATTCTGCAGCACTGTGAGATGCGGGAAAAGGTTGAACTGCTGGAACACCATGCCGACCTTGCCCCGCACCTGACGCGCGCCACGCCCGCCCGGTTCCAGCGTCACGCCGTCTACCGTGATGCGCCCCGTATCGATCTGTTCCAGCCCGTTGATGCAGCGGATCAGCGTAGATTTGCCCGACCCGGAAGGTCCGCACACCACCACGCGCTCGCCGCGCGCCACCGACAATTCAATCCCGTTCAGAGCACGGAACGCGCCGAAATCCTTGGAAACGGCGCAGAACTGGATAAGCGGTGCTGAATCTTCGGGCATCACGACATCTTATCTGCACAAGACCGGGCAACAGCCCGCATTTCTGTACCAGTGCCGATCTAGATATTAGTTTTTCTTGATTCACAAGTTATTTCGGGCAAGCTGCTGTAAGCGGGCCTGAGTGGCCCTGACCAACTGGGGAGAAGCACCATGTCCTTTCTGAAATCCATCGCGGTCGCGGCTGCCGTTATCGCAGCACCCATCGCCGCACAGGCCGACTCCGTCCTGCAAGAGATCCTGAACTCTGGTGTCCTCAAGGTCGGCACGACCGGGGACTGGAACCCGATGACGATGAAGGACGTTACAACGAACAGCTACACCGGCTACGACATCGACGTGATGACGCAGCTTGCCGCCGATCTGGGCGTCACGGTGGAATTCGTGCCGGCCGACTGGCGCACGCTGGTCGCGGGCATCTCGGCGGGCACCTATCACATGACCGGCTCTGCCTCGGTCACGCCGGCGCGCGCCAAGGTCGCGGGCTACTCGCAGCCCTACTTCTCGCTGGGCACCGTTCCGCTGATCAACACCAAGGACGCGGACAGGTTCAAGGATTGGGACGACCTGAATGCCGCCGGTGTGAAGGTGGCAGCGACGCTTGGCACCACTCAGGAAAAGCAGGTTAAGTCCTTCTTTCCCGATGCCGAGCACATCATCGTCGACGCCCCCGCGCGCGACTTCCAAGAAGTTCTGGCCGGCCGCGCCGATGCGCATATCACCTCGAACGTCGAGGCGCGTCAGCTGGTCAAGCGCTATCCGCAGCTGATGGTCGTGCCCGTGTCCGAACCGCGCGCCCGCGCTCTGGTGGCCATGCTGTTGCCGCAGGACGATCAGGTTTGGATCAATTACGTCAACACCTGGATCTCGACCAAGAAGGAAAGCGGTTTCTTCGACGACCTGGCCGTGAAGTGGAGCGTCCCGCTCGAATGAAACCTCTGCCCCGATGCTGACCCTCTACGCGATCCCGCCCAGCCTGTACTGCGCCAAGGTCCGGATTGCATTGCGCGCAAAGGGGCTGAACTGGCGGGAATTGCCGCCACCGGGCGGCTACGGGTCCGCCGAATACCGCCGGCTGGTGCCTTCGGGCAACCTGCCGGCGCTTTTGCATGACGGGCTGATGCTGGCCGACAGCGAGGCCATCGCCGAATACCTCGAAGAGCGGTTTCCCGATCCCCCGCTGATGCCCGCCGGAGCGGTTGCGCGCGCCCGGATGCGCGAGCGTGGCCGGTTCCACGACACGCGGCTGGAGCCGGAATTGCGCAAGCTTTTTCCACATATCGCCCCCGCAGCGCGTGATGCGGGCTGTGTCGCGGCCCAAGCCGGGGCGCTGCAGCAGCGACTGGATCAGCTGGGCCTGTTGCTGGAGCATGACGACCTGCCTTTCGGTCTGGGCGACTTGGGGCTGCCCGTGACGCTGGCCTGGCTTGATGCGCTGGGTCGGGTTCTGGAGCTGGGACTGACCCTGCCCGATACCGTCGCGTCGTGGCGCGCCCGCGTCGAGGCAGAGCCGCCGGTCGGCGCGGAGCTTTCAGTCTACCGGCCCGTTCTTGACGCCTGGCTGGTGAAGACCACGGCATGAGGCTCGACCTGATGACATGGCCGGAGGTCGAGACCCACCTCGCGCGCGGCGGCGGCGTGATCCTGCCCACGGGGTCCACCGAACAGCACGGGCCGATGGGGCTGATCGGGACCGATTCCTTTTGCGCAACCGCCATTGCCGAGGCCGCAGCCGATCTCTGCGGCGCACTTGTCGCGCCTACGCTGGCGCTGACGCCAGCGCCTTTCAACACTGCCTTTCCAGGTACGCTGTCGGTATCCGAGCCGGTCTTTCGCGCCTTGGCGGGTGAGGTGCTTGCGGGGCTGGCCGCGCAGGGCTTCAACCCGGTCTATGTTCTGAACGGCCATGGTGCGAACCTCGCCCCGCTGCGCGCAGCCATCGACACCCTGCCCCGCGCGCGTTTCCGCCTGAAAAGCTGGTGGGACTTCGACCCTGTGAATGCCCTGCGGCAGGACTGGTACGGTGAGTGGGAAGGCATGCACGCCACCCCATCCGAAGTTGCAATCACCATGGCGACGCACAGGCAGGTTCCGCCGCCCGAGGTCGCGCTGACACCGCCCCGCAAGCTGTCGGCCGAGTTCATCCGCGCCCATGCAGGCGACCGTCACGGCCCGCCGGACGCACATCGTCGCGACTTTCCGGACGGCCGCGTGGGGTCGCACTCCGCGCTGGCGACGCCGGAACAGGGCCGCAGGCTGCTGGACACGGCGGCCCGGGCCGTGGCCGAGGATTACGCCATGTTCGCCGCGGGCTGAGGCACGGCGGACAGCCGCCCCGAGGGCGCCAGCCCGACCTCGCGCGCAGGATCGGCAAAAAGCGCCGCTGCGTCCGGGTGACGCGCCAGAATCGCGGCGCCGCCCGGCACGCGGTCGGGGTGAAGCCGTCCGTCCTCCCACACTGCCACCCCGTCGAGCCGGATCGTCGGGTCGATGACGTTGACCGAAATCTCGCCAGGCGCCTGCGCACCGCAGGTGTGGAAATGCAGTACGCGCGGGTTGCCGAAGGCACCACCGCCCCAGCGGGTGACGTCCTCGGCGGCCTCGACCGACCAGCCGCAGCCCGGATGCATCCCCGCGTGCCAGGAATGGACGTGAAAGGCATCACTATCGGTCGAGCCGCCGACGTGACGATAATGCGCTTCGGCCCGCGCGGCGTCGGGGCCGTCGAAGCCGGTGATCCGGTTGCCGTCGAAGCGGATCCGCAGCACATCGTCGAGCGGCAGCGTGTAGGGATCGTAGAAGGTCTTGCCGGTGCCGGTCAGGAATCCTGCCTGTGCGATCGTCCCGGCATAGTCACCGGCTGGCACGGGCGTGAACACCGACAGCGGAAAGCGCCGCACCGAAACCTCGGCCGCACTGGCGGGAAAGCGCGCGCCCGG
>CAZNMV010000321.1:0-4168 GCA_964573835.1 uncultured Aestuariivita sp.
TCAGCGCCACGCGCATCGCCACCAGATCGGCGGTGCCGCCCGGCGCCTGGTTGAGCCGGCGCAGGAGTTCCTGCCGGGGCGGCTCGGCCGCCTGCATCAGCCGCTCCAGCCCGGCGGTGTCGGGGGCGTCGCGATAGGCCCGCGCCGCCGTCTCGACCGCGTCGGCGTCCACATCGAGATCGGTGGCGAGAAAGCGGAAGAAGGCAAGGCGTTCGTCCGCGTCTGCATCGCGATAGCGGCTCAGCACCTGCGTGGCGAGCTTCATGCCCGACACCTCGCCCCGCCCCGACAGGAGCGCGCGGCACATCTGCGGCAAAGGCTGCGATCCCGCACCGTCGTCGCGCGCCGCGCGGCGCTCGAAGATGGTGCTGAGCAGATCGCCCAGTGCCCAGCTGCGGTTCATCAGACCGGCCCCATCACCAGATCTGGCAGCCATGTCGCGATGCCGGGGAAGAAGCACAGGATCACGATGGCCAGCACCATGCAGCCCACGTAGGGCAGCGATCCCATGAGGATCTTCTTCAGCGGAATGTCCGGCGCGATGGAGTTGATGACATAGAGATTGAGACCCACCGGCGGCGAGATCAGCCCGATCTCCATGTTGATCGTCAGGATCACGGCGAACCAGTAGGGGTCGAAATCCGCCGCCAGGATGATCGGCAAGAGAATCGGCGCGGCCATCAGGATCACCGCGACCGGCGGCAGGAAGAAGCCCGCGATCAGCAGGAAGAGGTTGACCACCGCCAGCAGGACCCAGCGGTTCACGTCGAGGCCCGAGATCCATTCCGCGATCGACTGGGTGATGTAGAGCGAGGACAGCATGTAGCTGAAGACGCCCGCCGCGCCGATGATGAAGAGGATCATCACGGATTCGCGCGTGCTGTCGCGCAGGATGCCCCAGAGCGCCACCGGCGACCACAGCTGATATATGATCATCGCGATCACGAGGCAGAGCAGCGCGCCCACGGCGGCCGTCTCGGACGGGGTCGCGAGGCCACCATACATCGCATAGAGAACGCCGATGATGATGATGATGAACGGGATCACCCGCGGCAGGATTTCCAGTTTTTCGCGCAGGCTGTAGACCCGGCTGGCCAGAACCTCGGGCGAGCCGTTGCGCCAGGTGTCATAGACAGACCAGGCCATGAACAGCCCCACCAGCAGAAGCCCCGGCATGACGCCCGCCAGAAACAGGCGACCGATCGAGGTTTCCGTGGCGATGCCGTAGACGATCATCGTGACCGAGGGCGGGATCAGGATGCCCAGCGTGCCGCCTGCCGCGATGGAGCCCGCGGCCACCTCGTCGGGATAGCCGCGCTTGCGCATCTCGGGGATACCCATCTTGCCGATGGCGGCGCAGGTCGCGGGGCTTGATCCCGACATGGCCGAAAACAGCGCGCAGGCTCCGAGGTTGGACATCACCAGCCCGCCCGGCACCCGGGTCAGCCAGCGTTCCAGCGCCTCGTAGAGATCCGCGCCCGCCCGGGTCGAGGCGATGGCCGCCCCCATGATGATGAACATCGGGATGGACAGCAGCGCGAAGGAGTTGAGCTTGCCGAAGAAGATCTCGGGCATCAGTTCCAGCGACCGCACCCCGTCGAAGATCAGCAGGAACCCCGCCGAGACGATCAGCAGCCCCGAGGCGACCGACACGCCCGAGAACAGCACGACGATGGTGATGAAGGCGACCAGAAGGCCGAGGCTGAGCGGGTCCATTACTTGTCCTCCAGCCCGAAGGGTTTTTCGATGCCCAGCACGACCGCAACCAGATCGGCGATCAACTGAAGAAGGTAGAGACCGAAGCCCACCGGCAGGGCGAGATAGGGGATCCAGAGGTGGATCGCCCAGATGGTTTCCGACCGCCAGCCGCGCATCCAGGCGATGTGCCACATCTCGTAGGAATAGAAGAGCATGATCCCGATCACCGCCATGGTCGAGATCAGAACCAGAAAGGCCAGCGCCTTGCGGATGCGTCCGCGCGCCCAGAGCGGCAGCAGATCCACGTTCACATGCCCGCGCATCATCTGGACGTAAGGCAGCCCCAGAAGGGTCGCCGCGATCATCAGGTAGATCACCGCCTCGGTCTGCCAGATGGTCGACTGGCCCAGAACGAAGCGGATGAAGATCATCTGGCAGGTGATCAGGACCGACGCCAGGATCATCAACGCAGCGATCCAGCCGCAGAGCATGGACAGCCCCGAGATCACACGCAGGAACGGGTTTCCGCCGGTGCGCGCGGCGGAGGCTGAGGTATTGGTGGCCATGGGACCGCTCCGATGATTGGGGCCGGCCTTGCGCGCGGCGAAGGCCTGCGCCGGACGGAAAGGGCCGGCGCAGGCGCCGGCCCGGTCAGGTGGTCAGATCAATCGACCGACAGCGCGAGATCGAGAAGCGCCTGCCCGTTCGGCAGTTCCTCGATGAACGCCTTGTACGAGCTTTCCTTGGCCAGCGCGAGCCAGGCGTTGAAGTCGTCCTGGGTCATTTCGGCGATCTGCACGCCGGCGGCGCGGAAAACTTCGACCGATGCCGCATCCTCGGCCTTGGCCTGCTCGAGATACCAGGCTTCCGCCTTTGCCGCCGCTGCGGTGAGCGCCGCCTGCTGTTCGGCCGACAGGCCTTCGAAGGTGGACTTGTTCATCAGCACCGGCTGGTACATGAACCACAGCGCCACATCGCCCGCGGGCGTGTAGCACTTCACCTGCTCCTGCAGGCGGAACGACGCGAAGGACGAGGACGAGGTGTTCACGGCCTGCAGCACGCCGGTCTGCATCGCGTTGTAGATTTCCGACGACGCCATCGACGAGATCGACGCGCCCGCGGCGGCCAGCATCTGCTCGAACGCCTTGCCCGCGGCGCGGGTGGTCAGACCGTTCACGTGCTCGGGCCGGGTGATGCAGTCGCCGGTCGAGGCGAAGCCCCCGGCAAGATAGCCGTGCACGAGGACCTTCACGTCATCCTCGGCCATCAGCTTTTCGATCTCTTCCATGAAAGGCGACTCGTTCAGCCGCGCGGCATGGTCATGGTTCTTCACCAGACCCGGCATGAGGGTCAGGTTGTATTCCGGTCGCTGCCCGCCCGAATAGGACAGCGGATAGACGATCATGTCGACCTGCCCGCGCGACAGCGGGTTGTACTGTTCGCGCGCCTTCAGCAGCGACTGGGACGGAAAGATCTTGATGTCCAGCCCGACATTGGCCGCAGCCACGTCGGTGGCGATCATTTCGGCCACCTTGTGACGCACGTCGCCGGTGGACCATTGATGCGAAAGGCGCAGTTCCTTGGCGCTGGCTGCGCCCATACCGAAGACGGCCAGTGCCGCCGCGGCCACGAATGCCTTGAGTTTCACGTCAGTCCTCCCAGAAATGAGTATGCGGTCTCCCCGCCGCAACAGGGGGAAGGTTAGCGTCGAAGAATGCGATGTCAAATTTTTTGTATACAAGAATTCCATTGTTGCACTCACGCGCTTGAGCTAGGGTCATGCCATGACCGAACGCATGGCAGACACGATCCGCGCCGCGCTGGAAGAGATGATCGTCACCGGCCAGTACGCCGATGGCGAACGGCTGGACGAGCAGCGGCTTGCCGAACACTTCGACGTGTCGCGCACGCCCCTGCGCGAGGCGTTCCAGCAGCTTGCGGCATCGGGGCTTGTCGTTCTCGAAGCCCGGCGTGGCGCCTTCGTCCGCCAGCCCGCCTTCGAGGAAATGGTCGAGATGTTCGAGGTGATGGCCGAGCTCGAGGCGCTGTGCGCAAGGCTGGCGGCGCGGCGGGTGAGCGAGCCCGTCCTTCTGGCCATCGCGCGCACCGTCGAGGCCTGCGAGGAGGCCGTCGCCCGGGGGGATTCGGATGGCTACTATGCCCAGAACGAACGGTTCCATCACCTGATCTACGACGCGTCGGGCAACCGGTTCCTGGCGGGCGAGGCGGCGCGTCTGCACCGGCGGCTGCAGGCCTATCGGCGGATGCAGCTGCAGTTGCGCGGGCGGATGGGACAGTCGCTTGCGGAACACCGCGCGATCTTTGATGCACTGCGCGCGGGCGACGGCGCGGCGGCGGCCGAGGCGCTGCGCGGCCACGTCGCCGTGCAGGGCGCGCGCTTCAACGACCTGATGGCCACCTGGCGGCAGACCCAGCCCACCGGGACGAGTGCGCGGCGGCTGTCCTGAGC
>CAZNMV010000322.1:0-4143 GCA_964573835.1 uncultured Aestuariivita sp.
GATACACTGGTTTTGGCGTATCAATAGCCCTCACTGGGGTTAAGCGGGGCGCAAGCGCCCCACACCGTTTGGTTACAGCGCCGCGACGGCATCCGTCACACTAGCAAAACGCGCCACAATCTTGTCACCGACAACGTGCAGCCATGATGAGTCGTCACCTTGGATGATCTGCACCGCAGCGAGCTTGGCGCGCATGACGGACGTGGCAACATGGGAACGAGTGCGTGCTTTGGCGCGGGCATCCGCAGTCACGTTGGACACATTGCGGTTTACATTCACGCGTCCGGTGGGGACGGCATAGCGGTTGTAGCGTTTGGCCATGAGAAATATCCTTGCATGGGGTGAACACACAAAAGGGGCCGCGAGTGCAGCCCCTCATAATGCTCACGTGTTGGCAGGTTAGGCGGCGATGCGAGCCGCAGTGTCGACGGTCGCAGGTGCGTCAACCTCAGACATGATGGCTTCCTTGAGCATGGCCATAGCGGCGTTGATCTCGGTCGCGTCAATCGTGACTTGGGTATTCTTGTTCGACGCATTCTTGATCTGCGTGGCCAGCGACTTGATGCGTGCTGCGACGTCAAGCTGTTTGACGATGGCGGCGGCGTCGTCCTCATCCGCGAACCAGTCGCGGGCATTGTGCGTCAGATATTCCACCACTGCGATGCCGTGCGCAAAGTCAGCTTCCTTGTGCGCTTTGGCGTTCAGCTTGAACGTGCCATCCTTTTGCAGGATGGCAAAGCCATAATCCTGCACCCACTTGGCAATCAGCTTGCGGTTCATGCCAGACGTCGCAGCGAATAGGCGTGTGAAAGCCGTCACGTCGCGGTGCACATAGGCGTGGGCGGCTGCGTTGATAAGGATAGTTTGCACGTCCGCACGGATGGTCGCAGTGCGCTTGGATACGGACGCAATTTTGGCATTGATTTGCTTGATGGTCAGCATGGGAAATGTCCTTTCGTGTTGCATGCTAGGGGTATTTGAAAACAGACCACGCGTGATCCGCTTACAGATACCCCGCCCCATTGTCAGAGGGGCAGAGGGTATCCTGCCACTTACTGTGATTGCCGGGCGTTCCGCACGCCGGTCGGGCCGCCTTCCACCGTCACGCGCTATGCGACGCGGGCAGATAGGGAATGGTCCCATCACATTCTTCGCGCCACGTTTCCTTGGGCGCAGGCGGCCACACCTTCCCCGCACGCACTGGCGGTTCACACTTGACGGCTTGCGCTTGCTCACGCGCACGGGATGCGTGCGTGAGGTCACTTGGGCCGCAGGGGGCAGACCGAGACCGGAACCTTGTCCGAGTAGGGCGTTTAACCGGTCTCACCAATGGCGCGGCGTAAACAGGGGGGGTAGGGACCGAGCGGGGGCCACCCCCGCCCCAGCCCTTAGCTATCGCGTAAATCGCAACCCAAATTTTTGACCCTTTTAAGATACGAAGGCCTTACCCATTTGCTTCGGGTCATGATGTGGAGTTGAGCAAGTTTGGATTAACTGTGCTTACCCCATGATTTCGTCCTCGCTGAGGTACTGGTCGCTACTTTTGTGGCGCATCGTTTTGCTCAGAAAAAGGGGGGCGCTATTATAACGAATTACACGGCACCTCAGAAAGGTTCACAGTTTGGTAGGGCTTGCGAAAGTTTAAGGGGTAAATTCGCATGGGGCTTGTCGGTAACCTTCAAGGGCCAACGTGCTTTTTACAACAAGTTCGGATCTAAAAGCGTCTACCCTAGGGTGCCATGTTGCAACAATACGGGCAGTTGGAGTTCATACTCTGTTGGCTGATAGCAAACCTACACAAATTCTGGAACCGTCCTGCGAGTTCGAATCTCATCTCCTCCGCCACTTGCCCTCGCGAAAGCGTTCTCTCGATCCGGCTGCGGCCGGATTTTTCCGTTTTTTTCGAGGGTTATGCGGGTAGGGCTGAGCACTGCCCCCAGCGCCAGACGGGCCGGAAGCGGTCTCTCAGAGCCCGTATTCTCTGGACCTCATGACTGCGCCGATTTGGTGAGTTTCCTATAAGTGATTGTCTGAACAAAGAAAAATCCCCGCCCTGAAATTGCTTGGATTGGGGTCGCGTTTGCCTCTGCCGCGACCGGGTTCGGAAGTTCTCAAGCCATCGCCCGTTCCAACCTCTGCTTCCGCCGCTCCCAGTCGGGCATTACCTTGTCGAGTAACTCAAAAAACGCAGTGCCGTGATGTGGCTCGGCCACATGGCAGAGCTCGTGGGTGATCACGTAGTCGATGGCGTCGACCGGCGCCTGCACGAGGCGGCGGTTCAGCAGCAGGCGTCCCGCCGGCGACATCGACCCCCATCGCTGCCGGGTCTGGCGTACGATGAGACCCTTCGGCCGGAGATGACGGTCCTGCGGAACTGATCGGTGGATGCGTCGAGCCAGGCAATCGCGTTTGGCTTTTCCACGAGGCCGCGCAATTGCGCTGGATGGGCCGTTGCTCTGCTATCGAGGCTCGACGGCGTCTCGCCGATCCCGAAACCCGGATTGGTCGAAGGTGTCATCTGCTCATGCCCCTGCTGATCATCGATCATTCCGCTGCCAGCCCAATCCGTTGCGGAGTCGGCGCTTCGTCCTGTTCGGGCCCTGACGAGGCGGCGGCGCTCCGCCGCTCGGCCCGGCGTTCGCGCCCGAGATAGGTGTGGTAGAGCGCGGGCACGCCGATCAGCGTCAGGATGGACGCGAAGCCAAGGCCCGCCATGATCGTGACTGCCATCGACGCGAAGAACGCGTCTGTCAGAAGCGGCGCCATCCCGAGGATCGTCGTGACGGCGGCGAGCAGGACAGGCCGCAGGCGGCTGATCGAGGCCGCGACGATGGCATCCGACTGCGACAGCCCTTCCTCGGTCTTTTGGGCGTCGATCTCCTCCACCAGCACGATCGCGTTCTTGATCAGCATGCCCGACAGGCTCAGCAGGCCGAGAAGCGCGGTGAAGCTGAAGGGAAGGCCGGTCCAAAGCAGGCCGAGCCCGACGCCTGTCACCGCCATCGGCACGACCGCCCAGATGACGAAGGTCTGGCGGAGCTTGCCGAAGAGCAGGAGCGTGATGAGGAACATCGACCCGAAGGCGAGCGGCATCTGGCGCCCGAGGCTCGACTGCGCGGTCGAGGCGCTCTCGAACTCGCCGCCCCATTCCATGCGGTAGCCGGGCGGCAGGGCCATCGCCTCGATGGCTGCGCGCACCTCGCCGAAGGCTTGCGGTGGCAGGACGTCCGGCACCGTAAAGGCCTGCACGCTGATCGTGGGCACGCGGTTGCGCCGCTGCACGAGCGTGTCGCGAGCGATCACGTCGAAGCCTTCGACGACCTGGCTGAGGCTGACGAAGCGCGCCGTTGCGGGCGCATAGACGAGTTGGTCGAAGATCTCCGCGCCCGCGGCCTGCTCCTCCCGCGGCGTGCGGACGACGATTGGGATCAGTCGATCTGCCTCGCGCAGCACGCCGGCCTGCACCCCGTCCGTGGCGAGTGCGATGGCCTGCGCCACGTCGGCCCGCGCGATCCCGAGCGCCTGGGCGCGGTCGTCGCCGAAGATCGGTCGCGTGACGAGCTCGCGCTCGCGCCAGTCGGTGCGCTCAACCATCAACAGATCGGTTTCGGCCTCGAAGATCGCACGGGCCTCGGAGGCCAGCGCGCGCAGGGTGTCCGGGTCCGGGCCGCTCAGCCGCACCTCGACATCCGCACCGACGGGAGGGCCGTAGATGATCTGCTGCACGCGGGTCTCGGCCCAGGGCAGCGTGATGCGGGCGTGCCCGGCCAGCGCGTCGCGCAAGGCCGGGATCTGGCCGGCATCCCCCACTCGGATCACGATCTGCCCGTAGGCGGGGTTGGGGTCTTCGGGCGTGTAGGTCAGAAGAAACCGCGTCATCGGCCCGCCGATTGTGGTCGTGACGGCGGTGACCTCGTCGCGCGCGAGGAGCCAGTCCTCGAGTGCTGCGAGATCCTCGGACGACGCCGCGATCGACGTGCCCTGCGCCGCCATGTAGTTGAGATAGACAAGCGGCGTCGTCGCCGGAGGGAAGAACTGCTGTTTGACAAGGCCCATGGCGTTGCCGCCCGCCAGGAAGGCCCCGATCAGCCCGATGATGACGAGAAAGCGGAACCTCAGCGCCAAACGCACGACGTGGCCATG
>CAZNMV010000323.1:0-1548 GCA_964573835.1 uncultured Aestuariivita sp.
CCGATATGGATGCGCCCCGACGGATAGGGAAACATCTCGAGCACATAGTATTTCTGCTTCGCCGCATCGGGTTCGGCCCGGAAGGTCCGGGCATCCTCCCAGGCCTGCTGCCACTTCGGTTCGATCTGGGCGGGGGTGTAGCGCGCCATGGTCTGTCCCTGAAACTGAAAACGCCGGGCTGGAACCCGGCGCCGTGATTAATGCGGATCGCAGCGGGTTTCTAGAACCGATTGTCCGCGATGCGTAGCTGACGTGCCCGTGCGAGGATCGCGTCTTCGACCGCGCGGGCGGTTCCGGCGGCGACGGGGCCGCTGCGCGTCTGCAGCGCCACCCGCAGCGACCGTGCCTCGAGCGCGGGATCGGTGATGTGCACCGTGGCGCGATATTCGCGCCCGCCGCCCGGGGGCGTGCCATACCCGGTCACGATCACGCCGGTGAAGGGATCGACCGACTGGATCGGCAGGAAATTCAGCACGTCCATAGATGCGGTCCAGAGATAACGGTTCACCTGCACCGACTGATCGCCGCGGTTGGGACGCAGCAGGTCCCAGAACGATGACGAATTATCGGCGCCCGCGCCAAGACCGCCGGGCGTTCTTGCCCCGGGCTCTTCCGCCGCCGAGGCGTTGTCGCCCACGGTCACGCGACCCAGCGGGCTGCGTCCGCCGCAGGCCGCAAGCACAAAGCACAGTGCAAGTGTCAGCGTCACCCTGCCCAGCGTTCCCATGCCCATGGCTGCCTTCCCGTAGATACCTTGAAACGTGTCCTACCGAAGGCCGCGCGGTGGGGCAAGGGGATAGTGCCCGCGCCCGCGCCCGCGTCGCGCACGGGGGCGCAGGCCGGGGGCCGTGCTGCCGCGGACTGTGGCAAAGCTGCACCAACTGCGTCGGCTTTCTGATGCGGCAGGCGTCCAAGCCTTGCCAACACCCCCCCGAACGTAAGAAATCCCGTTCATACCCAGTCGGGATTCTTCGGTCTGGGCATATGAATCTAAAACCGAGGGAAAAACTATGAAAAAGGTTCTCTTCCTGACTACTGCCCTGGTCGCTTCGGCGTCGATGGCAGCAGCAGAAGTTCGGATCAGCGGTTACGGCCGTTTCGGTCTGGACTACAACGACGCTGTGCCGGCAGGTAACGCTACGGGCAGCACGACGCTGACCTCGCGTCTGCGTCTTCAGTTCGACATGTCGACCGAAACCGATGGCGGCGTGACCTTCGGCGCACGTTTCCGCGCACAATCGGAAACCCGCAACGGCCGCCCCGCATCTGGTCCGGTGACGTTCGATGACGAAAACCAGAACGGCACCATCGAGCCCAACGAAGTTAGTGTTGGTGGCGGCGCCTCGTTCAACGGTGCTCGCTTCTTCGTGTCGGCTCAGGGCCTGACCCTCGGTGTGGGCAACATCATCGGCGCCTTCGAAGGTTCGCAGCTGCTGTATCAAGTCGCCAACACCCCGACCGCCGGTATCGGCATCGACGGCGCAGGCTTCGATTATCTGGCAGCCAACATGGGCGGCCGGTCGTTCAACTGGGATGCCTATTCGTCGG
>CAZNMV010000323.1:1558-2962 GCA_964573835.1 uncultured Aestuariivita sp.
CAGGTGCCGGTGTGGACGGCGTCGAAGTGATCTATTCGGGCGGCAACTGGGGCGTCCATGTGTCGTATTCCGACGCATCGGCTCGCAACCCGCTCCCGCTGGGTCGTGAGCGCGAGAAGAACACCGCCATCAGCGCCTACTACACCTTCGGCGACTGGACCGTGGCGGCAGCCTACAACGACGAGCAATTGCCGCTCGGCGACGCTGGCCGCGACCTGACCCTTATCGGCGTTTCGGGCGATCTGGGCTTCATGGACGTGACCGTGAACTACGCTCAGGGCGAAAACTATGGTGGTCCCGGCGTCGACTCGTCCAAGGTCACGATCTCGGCTGGCTTCGACATCGGCGCAGCGACCAACATGATCGTCTACGTCTACGACGAAGACAGCGCTTGGAACCCGGCCACCGACGGCACCGGCTACGGCTTCAACGTCGCCCACGATCTGGGCGGTGGCGTGACGCTGACCGCAGGTGCACGCGAAGCTTCGGGCAACAACCCGAACAACACCCGCTTCCAGGCAGGCGCCTACTTCCGCTTCTGATCCGAAGCGGCGCAAGCCAGACATCGGGGGGCGGGTCTTCGGACCCGCCCTTTCCTTTTGTGCGGTCCTCATGGCATGACACAGGCACAGCAGGGGAACAGGACATGTCGCTTGAAGATATCCGGTCGCGCATCGCGGCGGCCTGCGCCGCATCGGGGCGCGATGAGGGGGCGGTCACGCTGATCGCCGTGTCGAAGATGCAGCCCGAAGACCGTGTGCGCGCCGTGCTCGACGCCGGGCACCGCATTTTCGGCGAGAACCGCGTGCAGGAAGCCGCCACCCGCTGGACTCCGCTGCGCGAGGATTATGCCGGGGTCGAACTGCACATCATCGGCCCCTTGCAGACCAACAAGGCGCGGCAGGCGATGGAGCTGGCACAGGCGATCCATTCGCTCGACCGGCCGAAGCTCGCCACCGCGCTGGCGCGGCTGGCGCAGGAGATGGGCACCTGCCCCGACCTGTTCATTCAGGTCAACACCGGCGAAGAGCCGCAAAAGGCCGGCATCCTGCCCGCCGATTCTGATGCCTTCGTGGCCGAGGCGCGCGCGCTCGACCTGCCGGTGCGGGGGCTGATGTGCATCCCGCCGGTGGACGAGGAACCGGCGCTGCACTTCGCCCTTCTGGCGAAGATCGCCGCGCGCAACGGGCTTGCGGGCCTGTCGATGGGGATGAGCGGGGATTTCGAGACCGCCATCCGGCTGGGCGCCACGCATGTGCGCGTGGGATCGGCCATTTTCGGCGAGAGAGACTGAGACGACAGGCGCTTGCGCATCCTTGACACCCGGGCGGTATTCGCCGCCATTGGACCTGCATTCATGAAAAGGACGATTTGATGCGCATTCTCGCCGCCGCTTTCATTGCC
>CAZNMV010000323.1:3062-4140 GCA_964573835.1 uncultured Aestuariivita sp.
GTCACGCCACGATCAGCCGCGTCTCGTACCGGATGCGCGGCGCGATCCAGTGCAGGTGATTGCGGTGCAGCCCGATGCAGCCCTCGGTCGGACAACCCGGCCGCCGCCACTGGTGGATGAAGATCGCCGACCCGCGCCCCTTGGCCGGATAGGGCCAGTTCCAGTCGGTCAGGATCACGAGGTCATAAAGCGGATCGGCGCGGCGGAGCCGTTCATGGCTGTGCGGATAGGGCGCGCGGACCATCAGGTTGTAATCCTCATGCCCCGGATCGTCGGACCACAGATCGCCGGGCCGGATCGGCAGCGCCCAGTCGGCGGGCCGCGCCATCCGGTCGGGGCGGTAGAGCATGCCGACCAGCCGGTGCACGCCCCGGGGTGTCGCCCCGTCGCCTTCCCGTTTCTTCCGGCGGATACCCCCACGGCCGATCGTGCAGGGAAACGTCTGCCCCAGAAACCGCAGCCCCATGGGCGTCAGGACCAGATCCGTGGGGGTCATCAGCGCGGTTCGCGTTCCATGAACCGGGGCAGTCCTTCGGCCAGCACGTGGAAAGGCTGTGCGTCCTTGAGGAAGATCGCGTGATCCGGCCCGCCGTAATCGCCCGCCGGATCGTCCAGCGTGCCGACCTTGACGACGATCCACGCCTGGTTTTGCGGCCGGGTCGTCAGGTGCGTGCCGCAGGTCGCACAGAAATGCCGGATGCGCGGGTTGGGCAGGTCGGACCGCTGAAACGCCTTGGGCGTGCCCCGGGTGAAGGCGAAGTCGCCCGGCGCCGCGACAAGGAAGAAGTTCGACCCGCCCCCGGTGATGTACTGGCATTCCCGGCACAGGCATTCACCTTTCATCAGTGGCGCGCCGCTGATCTCGTAGTGGACCTCGCCGCAATAGCATCGACCCTTCATCGTCTCCGTCCTTTCACAGCAGGTGCCCCGACTTGCGCGCCTTGGTGGCGAGGTAATGCGCGTTGTGCCGCGTCTGGCCCACCCTGAGCGGCACGCGCTCAGTGACGCGGATGCCGGTGCGCTCCATGATCTCGGCCTTGGCGGGATTGTTGCTCAGCAGCCGCACCGCCGAAAACCC
>CAZNMV010000324.1:0-4122 GCA_964573835.1 uncultured Aestuariivita sp.
GCGATGGCGCGCATCGCGCCAAGGGTGGCAACCACGAATTCGATGGCGGCGACGGCAAAGCCCGCCAGGATCAGCGCCCGGAAGGGCCAGGTGGGCAGGGTCGCCATTCCGGTGATGCCGATGTACTCGGCGGCGTTCAGGTCCTTCTCCAGCACCCGGATCGAGGCCCAGGCGATGGTGCCCAGAATCGCCGCGCCGATGGCGTTGAAGGCTGCCTGCATGAAGGCGGCCACACGCGGGGCGCGGGTCGTGACCACGTCCAGCACGAATTCGGTCCGGGCCAGGCGGCCCACGCGCACGGTCGCGGCCAGTTGCAGGGCGACCAGGGTGACAACCAGCAGCGCGCCCCCTTCTGAGACCAGCGGCAGCGACGCGCCCATCAGGTTGCGCGCGGCGATGTCGGCGCAGATGATCAACATGAGCACCCCGATCAGCACGGTTCCGATCGCGGCGAAGGCCTCGACGATGAAATGCCAGCCGCGGATCACGCGGCTGGCTTCGGTCTGGCTGTCTGCCATGTTCATGGCTGACGGATCACTGGTCCCAGGCACGGACCGGCTGTTCGCCGCGTGCGCGCAGGCCGGCCAGATACTGTGCCAGGAATTCCGATGCGGGAATGCCGCGGGCATCCAGCGGTTCGGCCCATTCCTTGGCGATGTTGGGCAGCTTGCTCGCCCATTTTGCCAATTCGCCCTCGGGCATTTGGACGATCTGAACCGGGACCGATTGGCCCGCGCCCAGTTCGACCATCTTGGTCAGCGCGAATTCGTGCCGGGTGACCAGATCCTGGCCATGGCTGACGGTGTAGTACTTGCCCGCCTCGATCATGGCATTCTGCACCTCTTCGGGCAGCGCGTCCCAGCTGTCGCGGTTGATCGCGACGGCGCCCGAGAAGGACCCGCCCGCATCGAAGCGGTTGATGTAGGGGGCCACCTCGTAGAGCTTGATCGGCAGCGCACCCAGCGCCAGCGTCAGCGCGCCGTCCGACACGCCGGTCTGCACGTCGGTGTAGAAGGTCGTCAGCGCGCCGTCGACGGCATTGGCATCGGTGCCGCGCAGCCAGTTGCCCAGCACGCCCGGCGCCGAGATCTTCATCCCCGCGATGTCGTCGATGCCGGTCAGCGGCTCCTTGGTATAGATGTCATAAAGGTCGGTGCCGGTCAGGCCGAGGACCTTGAGGTTGTACTGCTCCCATTCGTTGCGGAAGGCCTCGTTGGTCTCCATCAACTCCATGTGCACTTCCAGCTGGATCGCGGGATTGTCCGTGGAGAAGGGCGCGTTGGACGAGGCCTGGCTGAGCGGCAGCTTGGCCTGTTCGAGGAACGAGAAGACCCAGCCGATATCGGTGATGCCTTCCTCGACCGAGGTCAGCGTGGCGTTGGCCTTGTAGAGCTGGCCGCCGAAGGCTTCGTTCCACTCGATCTTGAAATTGCCCGTGCTTGCCAGGATCTCGTCCGTGCGGGCCATGAAATGGGTCTGGATCATGCCGACCCATGGCACGACCGTCGGGTGGCTGGATGCGATGGTCAGGTTGATCGTTTCCTGTGCCTGAACGGGCAGGGCAAGCAGGCTGGCGAGAATGGCGCCGTGTAGTGTCTTCATGGTTTCCTCCCTCAAGGACCGCGGTGATTGGCGTCAGCTGTAGCTGAACGTCTGGTTCGAATTGTTGAGCGTGATCGTGACCGTACCTTCGTTGATCAGCCAGGGACGCACGCGGAAGCCGCGCGCGCCTGATTGGTGCATCGGATCGCGTTCGGCGATCGCGACCGCCTCGGCGCGCGAAGCCGCCTTGACGATGACGAGACCTTCGCCTTCCCAGCTCTGTTCGTCATCGGTCCACATCGGACCCGCGGCATACAGGATACCGTCGCGTTCCAGCTGGACCTGGAACTTCAGGTGTTCCTCGATCACGGCGAAGACGGGACCCAGCCCATCTTTGGGTGTGGTGAAGATCGCGTAGAGCTGACGCTGGAGCATCCCCTTCGAGGCCTCCAGCACCGCCGCTGCAGGTACGGATTTCGGATTGTCTTCGGCCATTGTGCTCCTCCCGTTGCACGTGTCAGGTCGCCTCGGATCGTCAGCTTGCCCTCCTCCTGGCAAGTTCGGACCGAATTTCTGCGCCATGCTCGTCAAGGACAGGCGGCGGCACGACATCCAGTTCGGGCTGAGCGTCGAAATTGTAAGGCGCGCGCACGGTTGTGAAAGTCCCCAATTCACGCGACGGCGCAGAAATCTTCAGGTTCAGGTGCCGCGCCTGGGGGTCCTCCAGCGCCTCGTCACTGTCATAGGCGGGGCTGTGGGGCACTTCATGGTCCAGCAGGGCCGCGCACCACGCATCGCGTGTCCTCTGGCGGAAGACGGGCGTGAAATGAGCGATCAAGTCGCTCTGGTGGCGGATACGCTCGGGCCGTTCGGCAAAGCGCGGGTCGCGTGCGAGGTGGTCCTGCCCGGTGGCCGCCAGAAAGCTCAGCCAGAATTTGGTGGGCGAGGACATGTGGATCGCCACCCATTTTCCGTCGGCACATTCGAAGGTGTAGGATTGCGACACCATGGGGCGCGACAAGGGCCCCATGACTTCGCCCGCGCTGTAGTAATGGGTGAAACTGTCGAGGTTGAAGTGGCTCATCGCCTCCAGCATCGAGATGTCGAGGCGGCGACCGCGGCCTGTCTTCGTTCGCTCGATCAGCGCGGCCAGGATGCCCATTGCGGCATACTGGCCGGTCAGGCTGTCGGCGATGGCAGGGCCGATCACGCGCGGATCGGTGGGCGGGGTCAACAGGCGCAGGTATCCGCTGGCCGCCTGCGCCACGCTGTCGAAGGCGGGGCGGTCGCGGGATGGCCCCGTCTGCCCGAACCCCGAGATCGCGCAATAGATCAGGTCCGGGCGCACGCGGCGCAGGTCTTCTTCGCCTGCACCCAGCTTCTCGGCGACGCCGGGGCGGAAGTTCTGGATGAAGACATCCGCCGTTGCGATCAGGTCCAGGAAAACCGCAAGATCGTCGGGCTGGGTCGTGTCCAGCGCGATCGAGCGCTTGTTGCGGTTATAGGCCTGATAATGCGCGCTGTAGAGCCCGCCCTTGAACGCACGGAACGGATCTCCCGTACCGGGGCGTTCCACCTTGATGACATCGGCGCCCAGGTCGGCGAGATGCATCCCGGCCGCCGGGCCGGTGATGTAGGTGCCCAGTTCGACGACACGGATGTCTTTCAGGATCTTGACCATGGGATCACTCGGCTGCGCGCCGGGCGGGTGTGGCGCCGTCATAGGCGATCGCCTGATCCGCCTTGTGCGACATGACAAAGCCGATAGAGCGCAGGCTTTCCTCGTAAAGATGCGCCGACAATCCCGCAGCGCGCGCCAGCAGGGGCACGGCCTTCATCGCCTCGAGGGGCCAGCCTGCATCCAGCATGCAGGCCGGGATCGCGCCCGAGACATTGATCGGAAGGGGGCGTTCGACGATGGCGCTGGCATGTTTGTCCAGAACACGCAGGGCGTGGATGTAGCGCCCGCTCAGGCCCAACTCGTCCGCGATCGCCAAAAGCCGGTCTGCGCGCGGGTCGCCGCCCGAATGCTGGGGATGACCGAGGCCCGCGACCTTGCGGCGCTCGGCCTTGTGCTGGCGCAGGCTGTCGATCACGATGGGTTCGATATCGCCATCCCCGGCGGATCTCACAAGGTCCGCGAGGTAGCGCCCGGCAGTCTCGGAGCTGCCCGCGACCACGCTGCCCATCCCCAGAAGACCTGCGGCCATCGCGCCCTGCCAGGCATCCGGGCCCGCCGCCAGCGTCATGCGCGCGGCCTGCACCGATGGCACCAGCCCGTGTTCGGCAATCGCGACCAGACAGGCGTCCAGCATGGAGCGTTGCGCCTCGCTGGGCGTTTTTCCGATGACCAGCAGCCAGAAATAGTCGCTGAACCCGATCTTGCCGATCAGGTCATGGCAAAGGTCGTGGCCGCGCACCGTGATCGTGTCGGCATCCGAAGTCGCGATGGCGGTGAAGGCCTGATCCTGTTTCCCGATGCGCATGATCAGCCCCCCGACTGATAATTTCGCCTAGCGAAAAGATTTTCTCTTGCCGAACATAATGGCTCGCTTTACCGTTACGTCAAGACGCAATTTG
>CAZNMV010000325.1:0-4094 GCA_964573835.1 uncultured Aestuariivita sp.
AAGACGGCGCAGGCCGCAAGGCGCGGCCTGCATTTTCCTGCACATTCCGCGCGATCAGCTGATCAGGAACAGCGTGATCGACGGGAACATGACCAGGATGATGACCCGGACGATATCGGTCGCCACAAAGAACATGACGGCCTTGTAGGTCTCGATCATCTTCGTTGCGCGGTCCATCGCGTTGATCACGAACAGGTTCATGCCCACGGGTGGCGTGATCAGACCGACCTCGACCACGATGAGGACAAGGATACCGAACCAGATCGCCACCTGTTCCGTGGTCATACCGAAATCGAGCACGCTGATGACCGGGAAGAAGATCGGGATGGTCAGCAGGATCATCGACAGGCTGTCCATCAGACAGCCGAAGATCAGGTAGAAGATCAGGATGATCGCGAGCACGGTCCAGGGGCTGTAGCCCTGCGACACCACCCAGTTGGACAATTCCTGCGGCACCTGCGTCAGCGCGAGGAACCCGTTGTAGAAGGCGGCACCCAGCACGATGAAGAAGATCATCGCGGTGGTCCGCGCGGTGACCGTGAAGCTTTCCAGCAGCGTGCGCCAGTTCAGCCCGCCATTGACCAGCGCGATGATCCCGGTGCCCAGCGCGCCGACGGCCGCGCCTTCGGTCGGCGTGAAGATGCCGCCATAGATACCGCCCACCACCGCGATGAAGACCAGAAGCACCGGCCAGACGGCGATCAGCGCGCGGAACCGTTCGCCCATCGGCACTGGCGGGCGCGTGCCCGCGCTGCCCGGGAAGACCCGCACATAGATCGAGATGGCGATGACATAGCCGATGGCCGCCATGATGCCGGGGATGAAGGCGGCAAGGAACAGCTTGGCGATGTTCTGTTCGGTCAGGATCGCATAGATCACCAGCACGACCGACGGCGGGATCAGGATGCCCAGCGTGCCGCCCGCCGCCAGCGTCGCGGTCGAAAAGCCGCCCGCATAGCCGTATTGCCGCAGTTCCGGCAGCGCGACGCGCCCCATCGTGGCGGCAGTCGCCAGCGACGAACCGCAGATCGCGCCAAAGCCCGCGCAGGCCCCGATGGCGGCCATGGCCACCCCGCCCTTGCGATGCCCAAGAAACCCTTCCGCCGCCTTGAACAGCGCCGAGGACATGCCCCCCAGCGTCGCGAAATGCCCCATCAGAAGGAACATCGGCACGATGGACAGCGAATAGCTGGAAAAGGTCGAGAAGGTTTCGTTCTTCAGGCGCGAGAACGCCATGTTCGTGCCGTCGGTCACAAGGATCAGACCGACCAGGCCGGTCACGAACATCGCCAGCCCGATGGGCACGCGCAGGAAGACCAGCGCCAGAAGCGCCGGGAAGGAATACATGCCGATTTCGAGCGAACTCAATGGTCTGCCCCTTCGCCCGCGGGCAACATGTCGCGCCCGGTCAAGAACTCGGCCACCCGGACGGCGGCGACATAGGTGGCGACCACAGCGGTCACAACCGACCCCGCGAAGCTGGCGGCATAGGCCCACCAGATCGGGAACTGGATGAGGAAAGTCGTCTCGCCGAAGCGCATCTTCGACATCATCCCGTCATAGAGCCGTTCCGAGATCAGGATCAGGATGACTGCGAACAGCACCTCGGTCAGGGTGCGCAGCGTCCGGTCGAGCCAGCGCGGAAACTGGTTGGCGAAGATGTCGACCGCCGCATGGCCGCCCGTCAGCTGGCACAGCGGCAGGAAGGCGAAGATGGCGAAGGCGACGCCCGCCTCGACCAGTTCGAAGTCGCCGTTGACCGGACCGACGCCAAGATCGAGAAGCCATGTCGCCAGCCCCGGCGCGACAGAGACCATGAAGTCCCCGTGCAGGAAGCCGTTCAGCGCGCGGCCGGCCACCGACAAGCACACCATCAGGATCAGCACTGTCAGGACGAAACCGCCCATGATGGCCCAGAACCGGGCCAGTCCCATCATCAACCTGTGCATCGCGCCCCCCGCTGCCTTGTCCCCCTATGGGACGATCAAGGCCACGGCGCGGGTCGCGCCGTGGCCCATGTCATGCGCCACGCTCAGTTGGTGGTGGCGTATTTGTCCATCAGCATGCGGGCCTCGTCGATCAGCGCCTGGCCGTCGATGCCGCGGCCGTTCATATCGGCCACCCACTGCTCATAGATGGGCTGGGCGATGTCGCGCCAGACAGCCGTTTCCTCGGCCGTGAGCGTGACGATCGCGTTGCCGCGATCCACCGCGATCTGGCGTGCCGGGGCGTCGGCATCCGCCTGCGTGCCACCCGCGAAGACCGAGAATTCGGCGCCGGAATTGGCGTCGATCACTGCCTTCAGGTCATCGGGCAGGCTGTTGTACTTGTCCTTGTTCATGGCCAGCACGAAGGTCAGCACATAAAGCGCGTTGCCGGTGAATTCGGTGTGGTTCGTCACCAGTTCCGACACCTTGAGCGCGGTCGTCACTTCCCACGGGATGGTGGTGCCGTCGATCACGCCTTTCGACAGGCCTTCGGACACCGCCGGGACGGGCATGCCCACGGGCGTCGCGCCCAGCCGTTCGAGCAGCGAGTTCACCAGACGCGAGCCGCCGCGGATCTTCATGCCCTGCAGGTCCTCGGGCTTGGTCACCGGGTCCTTGGTGTGGAAGATGCCGGGGCCGTGCACCCAGGTGCCGATCATGTGGACATCGGCGAATTCGCCGTCCTTCATGTGCGTCTCGTACATGTCCCAATAGGCGCGGCTGGCCGCGCGGGCATCGGTCATCATGAAGGGCAGTTCGAACACCTCGGTCGTCGGGAAGCGGCCCGGGGTATAGCCCACCACCGTCCAGATCACGTCGGCCACGCCGTCGATGGCCTGGTCGATCAGTTCCGGCGGCTTGCCGCCCAGCTGCATCGAGGGATAGCGTTCGACCTTGATGCGGCCGTTCGAATCCGCCTCGACCTTGTCAGCCCAGACATCCAGCACGAAGCGCGGCACGTTGGCCTGTGCCGGCAGGAAGTGGTGCAGCTTGAGCGTGACTTCCTGCGCCAGTGCGCCGGTCGCCGTGAACCCGGTGGACAGCGCCGCGATGGCGGCCGCGCCCACAAGGCTCAGCAGGGTTCTGCGTTTGGTCATGTCGTTATCTCCTCCATTTGACATGGCATGCAGCGGGCGCGCGGGGTCAGCCCCGCGCCCCCCAGCAGCATCAGTTGGTGTAGCCCGCCATCAGCGCGCGCGCCTCGTCGATCATGGCCTGACCGTCGATGCCCAGCGCCTGCATGTCCGCGACCCACTTGTCGTAGACCGGCTGGGCCAGCTCTGCCCATTTGGCGGTCTCTTCGGCGCTGATGGTGATGATGTTGTTGCCGCGATCGACCGCGATCTGCCGCGCCGGGCCATCGGCCGCCGCCTGCGTCGAGCCCGCGAAGACCGAGAAGTCATGCCCCGAATTCGCGTCGATGACCGCCTTCAGGTCGTCGGGCAGGCTGTCGTACTTGGCCTTGTTCATCGCCAGCACGAACGAGATGTTGTAGAGCGCCGGTCCCTCGAATTCGGTGTGGTTCGACACCAGTTCCGGCACCTTGAGCGCGGTCGTCACCTCCCACGGGATGGCGGCGCCGTCGATCACGCCCTTCGACAGCGATTCCGGGATCGCGGTCACCGGCATCCCGACCGAAGTCGCGCCAAGCACGTCGAGCAGCTGCGTCACCATGCGCGATGCGCCACGGATCTTCAGGCCCTGCATGTCGGCGGGCGTGGCCACGGGGCGGCTGGTATGCAGCATGCCGGGGCCGTGCACCCAGGTGCCCAGAATGTGGACATCCTTGAAGTCGGTGTCCTTCATGTGGGTTTCGAACATCTGCCAGTAGGCCGAAGACGCCGCTGCCGCATCGGTGGTGAAGAAGGGCAGTTCGAACACCTCGGCGCGCGGGAAGCGGCCGGGCGTGAAGCCGTTCACCGACCAGACGATGTCGGCGACACCGTCGATGGCCTGGTCGATCAGTTCGGGCGGCCGCCCGCCCAGCTGCATCGCCGGGAACCGTTCGATCTTGATGCGGCCGTTGGAATCCGCCTCGACCTTGTCGGCCCAGACGTCAAGGACCAGCTTCGGCACGTTGGCCTGTGCCGGCAGGAACTGGTGCAG
>CAZNMV010000326.1:0-4094 GCA_964573835.1 uncultured Aestuariivita sp.
GGGTTCACAAATATCCTCGGGGGTCGCCATTGTCGCGCCATTGGTCCGAGAGACAATGGCGACGGGGCAGACAGCCCCCCGCCCGGCCCGCGACAGGCTATTTGCGGTTGATCAGGACGATCCCGACCGCCACCAGACCCAGCGCGCCCCAGACCGGCAGATGCACGTCCTCGCCCAGAAGCGCCCAACCGAGGATCACCGCCAGCACAGGCGACAGGAAACTGAAGGACGCCACCCCTGACGCCGGGTAGCGCTTCAACAGCCAGAACCACGCGAGAAAGCCCAGCGACGCGATCACCAGGATCTGATAGGCGAGCCCCACCAGATGAATGGGCGTCACATCGCGGAACAGATCGCCCATATAGGGCGCGCAGGCCAGCAGGATCGGCGCCGAGATTACCAGTTGCCACAGAAGCTGCACCTCGGGTGTCGCCTGTGAGAGCGGGGTCAGCCGCACGGTCAGCGCGATTCCCGCCCAGCATATGGCCGCCATCAGCGCCAGAAGATCGCCCGCAAGGCTCGCCGTGCCGTCGCCGCGCTCCAGCAGCGCGACGGCAACGCCCGACATCGCGAGCGCCAGTCCCAGCATCCGCTTGCGTGTGAGCCGTTCGTTCGGCAGCAGGAAATGCGCCGCCAGCGCCAGCCAGACCGGCATGGAATAAAGCATGATCGACGCCCGCGCGACCGTCGTGAGGTCGAGCGCGATGAACACCCCCATGAACTCCACGGCAAAGAGCAGTCCCGCGATCACCCCACCGATTGCCGCGCCGGGTGGTGTGGTCACGCGCACGCCCCGCACCCACATCCAGACCGCCAGCACGGCCAGCGCCCCCACGGACCGCAGCCCCGCCATGAAGACCGGCCCGAAACCGCCCCCCGTCACCTTGATGACCACCTGGTTCAGCGCGAAAAGCGAGGCGAAGGTCACCAGCGCCACAGCCCCGAAAAGGTCGACATGATCCTTGCGTTCCATGCCGCCCAGACAGAGGGGCGCGCGGGCGCGGTGTCAACGCCCAATCGCGGCTTTCCATGCTGGTCCTCGCAGCGGTCCCGCGCTAAACATGCGCGCCACGAAAGCCGTCACTCCGGGGGAAGGGCCAATGCCGGACACGATCCTGTCGCGCTGCGAGGCCAAGGGCCTGCGCATCACCGGTCAGCGCCGCACCATCGCGCAGGTGCTGGAGGACAGCGACGATCACCCGGATGTCGAGGAGCTGTACAAGCGCGCCTCGGGGCTCGATCCGAACATCTCGATCGCGACGGTCTACCGCACGGTCAAGCTGCTGGATGAAGCCGGGATTCTCGAAAAGCTCGAATTCGGCGATGGCCGCGCACGCTACGAGGACGCCGAACGCGACCATCATGACCACCTGATCGACATGAATTCGGGCGAGGTCATCGAATTCGTCGATGCCGAGATCGAGGAATTGCAAGAACGCATCGCCCGGCGGCTGGGATACGAATTGCGGGGCCACAAGCTCGAACTTTATGGCGTGCCCCTGAAGAAAGGCTAGGCGCCCACCCGGCGGCCCAGCATCGCGGGAATCAGCAGGGTCAGGACCATCAGCCGGATCACATGGGCCGCGGCGACAAAGCCCGCATCGCCCCCGAGGGCCGCTCCGATCGCGATCATCGTCTCGAAGCCGCCCGGGGCGAAGGCGGCTAGCACCGTGGCGGGCCCCATACCCAGCGCCGCGGCCACCCCCAGCGCCACGATGGCCGAGATCAGCGTGGCCAGCGCCGTAACCGCAAGCCCCGCGGCCAGCGTCGCGCGCACCTGCGCCACCGTGACGCCGGTGAACCGCGTCCCGATCAGCGCACCCAGCACCACAAGGCAGACCATGCCCAGCCAGGGCTCCAACCCGCCCGAGACGACACCGCCGCCATGCCCAAGCCCCGACACCACCATCGCGCCGATCAATAGCGCGGCGGGCAGGCGCAGCCGCTTCAGCACCAGACCCACGACCAGAGATACCGCCGCCAGCACCGCGAAGTGACCCCAGCCCAGCACGTCGGACCCGGAAAGCGGATTGGCCGCGATCTCCATGCCCAGAAGCCACGCGATCAGCGGCACGATCAGCGTCAGCGCCAGCAGGCGCACCGATTGCACCAGCGTGACGCGCAGCGTATCGACGCCCGTTTCGGTGGACAGCCCGATGACGAAGCTCACATGCCCCGGGGCAGCGGCCAGGATCGCGCTGTCACGGTCAAAACCGTAGACGACCCGCAGAAGCCGCGCACAGGCCCACATCACGATGGCGAACATGACTGCCATGACGACAAAGGCCAGCGGCCAGCGCAGCATCGCCGCCGTCGTCTCGGGCGTCACCGTGGCGCCGATGCCGATCCCGATGCCGATGAAGGCCGCGTCGCGCAAGGGGTTCGCGATCTGCATGCGCAACCCCGCGACACCGGCCAGGCTCACCGCCAGCGCGGGACCGGTGAGAAGGTAGGCGGGAATGGACAGGACCCAGGCCAGTCCGGCGCCGCAGGCAGCCACGGCCAACGTGAGCGCCGACCGCGCCCAGGGTCCCATCGTGTCTTTGTCCATCATGGCCTGCGTGCTAGCACGCGGCCCGGGTGCAGACCAGTCGCACGCGGGCTTGCACCGGTCGGCGGCTTCGGTCATGTCCGTTGCCTAGGCGCATATCGCGTCCCGGGCGACGATCTCATGGAAAACCTGCGCGGAGCCGCCCTGATGGTTCTGGCGATGCTGGGCTTCGCCATCGAGGACATGTTCATCAAGCTGCTGGCCGCGCGGCTGCCCACCTGGCAGATCATCGCCTGTCTCGGCATCGGCGCCGGGGGCTTCTTTGCGGTGCTTCTGCGCGCGCGCGGCGAGGCGCTGTTTCCCCGGGCGGCGGTCTCGCCGCTGGTCCTCTTGCGCAACCTCGGCGAACTCATCGGCACGTTGTGCTTCGTGACGGCACTTGCGCTGACGCCGCTCGCCCAGGCATCGGCGATCCTGCAGGCGCTGCCCCTGTCGGTGACGCTGGGGGCCGCGCTCTTTCTGGGCGAGGCAGTGGGCTGGCGACGCTGGGCCGCCATCGCCGTGGGCTTCGTCGGCGTGCTTCTCGTGATCCAGCCCGGGCTTGCGGGGTTCGACGCCAACGCGCTCTTCGCCGTCGCCGCCGTCGTGGGCCTGACGCTGCGCGATCTGGTCACACGGCGCATACCCCGCACCATGTCTTCGTTCCAGCTGAGTTTTCTGGCCTTTCTCACCCTGATCCCGGCGGCGGGCCTTCTGGCGCTGACCACAGGCGGCGCGGGTGTGATGCCCCTGCCCCGCGACTGGGCGCTGCTGGCGGGCGCGGTCATCATGGGGATACTGGCCTATTCCTGCATCGTCGGCGCCGTGCGGCTGGGCGAGGTGAGCTTCGTCACCCCCTTCCGCTATTCACGCATCCTCTTCGCGCTGGTGCTTGGAGCGGTCGTTTTCGGGGAACGTCCCGACGCGCTGATGCTGACGGGCGCCGCGCTGATCGTGGGTTCGGGTCTCTTCACCCTCTGGCGTGAGCGCAAACATCGCCCGACGGCGTAAGTGCCCCTTTTCCTTGGGCCTTTCGGCTTGTATCAGGCCCCCGGAACCCAAGCCGCAAGGGACAGCGCCATGAGCACCATCGTCGACATCTTCGCCCGTGAAATCCTGGACAGCCGCGGCAACCCCACGGTCGAGGTGGACGTGGTGCTGGAAAACGGCAGCATGGGCCGCGCGGCGGTGCCCTCGGGGGCCTCGACCGGCGCTTACGAGGCGGTGGAACGCCGCGACGGCGACGCGGCGCGCTACATGGGCAAGGGTGTGATGCAGGCCGTCGCCGCCGTCAACGGCGAGATCGCCGAGACGTTGGTGGGCTTCGATGCCACCGAACAGGTCGCGATCGACACCGTGATGATCGACCTCGACGGCACCGACAACAAGTCGCGCCTTGGCGCCAATGCGATCCTCGGCGTGTCACTGGCGGTGGCGAAGGCGGCGGCCGATTTCACCACTCAGCCACTTTACCGCTATGTCGGCGGCACTTCGGCCCGCGTGCTGCCGGTGCCGATGATGAACATCATCAATGGCGGCGAACATGCCGACAACCCCATCGACA
>CAZNMV010000327.1:0-4086 GCA_964573835.1 uncultured Aestuariivita sp.
GGCCGGTCTCGAAAAGATAGACCTTTTCGTCGGGACGCGCGACAAAGTCGACGCGTTTCGAGACCCCGTAGAAATCGGGCTGGAAGTACATGTGCAGCCAAGGGCCATCATCATAGAACACCTGCAGCATTTCATCGATGATCACGCGCTGCTCTTCCGGCGTGGTCGCCGCCGAAATATCTGCCCAGCGGTCGAACCAGCTCGGGTCGCTCCAGTGGGTGTAGTTCGTGCCCGATTCCACCCGTGCAAGGTCGGTCATGTCATACAGCGGTGACCACAGGGCCCCACCCGAACCGAGGAAGAACAGAGGACCCACGGCGCGCTGACGGATCAGCGGGACATAGACCGAAGCCCATTCCATCAGCTCGACTTCAACATCAAGACCCACGTCTTCAAGGTACTGACCGATGGCCAGCACGACGTTGCGGTCATTGAGATAGCGCCCCTGCCCTGCCTGGAACTTGATTGCAAAGCGCGTGCCGTCTGCCTGACGCGGCCAGCCGGCTTCGTCCAGCAGCCGCTCAGCCATTTCCGGATCATACGGATAGGGCGTGAGCGACTGGTTCGCATTCGGCGGGTTCACGATACCCGTTGCGCGCACGCATTCAAAGTTCAAGAGCTGCGAACAGATAGCCGGCACGTCAACCGCATACTGAAGCGCGCGGCGAACGGCCGGATCCTGAATGGCATCGCCGCCCGGCTGGGCCGCGAATTCCGGCGAGAGGTTGAAGCCCACATACATCCGCCGTGTGCCTTGAACCGCTTGCACGGCTGCCCCGCCAGAGGCGTTGACGGCATCGATCTGGTCAGGCGCCACGTTGGTGATGATGTCGACATTGCCCGCGATAAGCTCGGCCGACCGGGTCGAGGCTTCGGGGATGATCCGCCAGACGATCCTTTGCATGTTGGCGGGGCTGTTGGGGTTTTCGACCTTTTCCAGCACGACATCAGAGCCGCGTGTCCAAGACGCAAGCCGGTAGGGGCCAGAGCCGATCGGGCCGGCTGCCGCCTCGTCAAGGCTCATCGCCTCATAGCTGTCCTTGCAGTGGACATAGACTTCAGCGATCAGGCCGAAGGCGATGGGGTTCTTGCGCGCGATGTTGATTTGAACGCGCCGATCATCCAGGGCCTCGGCGCTTTCGAAGCCGATCGACGAAAAGACAAACCCCGGTGTGTTCCCGGTGAACTGATTTGCCGGGTCCTTAGCACGGTTGAACGTGTAGGCCGCATCCTCGGCCGTCAGCGCCTCACCGTCATGGCAGGTAAGCCCCTCGCGGAGCGTGTAGACATAGGCCAGCCCATCCTCCGAGATCTCAAGGTTCTCGGCCAGGTCGGGCGACACGGCGCCGTCACCGGAGATGGTGTACAATGTGCCAAAAATGTGCCGTGCGATATTGGCGTTGTCGCGCGACGAGATGTTGGCAGGCTCGAACGTGGTGATGTCAGCAGACAACCCGACGACGATGGTGTCATCGGCGGGCTGTGCATGGACCGCGGCAGCCAGCGCAATACTGGCGGTTCCGGCCCATAGGAAGGGCATATAGCGTCTCATCCTTTGTTCCTTCTCTCTGGTTGGACTTGGTCGATCTGAAGACGATGACACCCCGGCTCCGCGGCCGGCGGGGTGTTGAGTGTTATTGTCTGGCTCTTGGCAGAGGCGACCGAAACGGCCTCGACCATGCGGAGCGATTGGAGGTGGTCGGCGCCCGAGCACTGCAGCGGTGCGCCGTCTGAGACATGGGCGAGAAAGGCCTCAAACAGGCCGGTCGCATCGCTGATCCACGGTTCGTGCCGGGCAAGCGTGACAGGCGTCAGGGCCGGATCGTCGCGCAGCGTAAAGGACAGATCGCCGAACATGTCGGCCTGCACGGCGATGCCGCGCGCGCAATCCGTGCGCCATTTGAAGTCAAGCGAATTGCGGTTCGCGGCCCAGGTGCCCTGATAGGTGACCTCGACCCCGTTCGCGAATGTAATCAGGGCCGCGACGTTGGCGTCATGGGCATACATCGACCAGGGCGGGTTCCAGGTGCGCGCGCTGATGCGCAGCGGCTCGGAGCCGTAGACGTAGCGCATCAGATCAAAATGATGAATCGACTGTTCCCATAGCATCGGATGCTGCATGGTCAGCGGGTAGCGGTTGATGTGCGGCTGTCGCCCGTCGCGCCAGCGTTCGTAAGCAAACAGACCAAAGGCGGGTGGGCCAAGCCTGTCATCGGCAAAAAGCGCCTTGAGGGCTTGCGTCACGGCAAGGTAGCGGAAATTCAGCCCCACCATCAGGCTGATACCCGCTGCATCGGCCATGGCGACAAAGCTCGCGGCTTCGGGCACGCTGTCGGCGAGCGGTTTTTCCGCAAGGATCGCAAGGCGCGCGGCGCAGGCGGCCTTGATCTGGGTGGCCCGTCCCGATGGGGGCGTGACAAGGATGACCGCATCGGCGTCAACACGCGCGGTCAACAACGCCAGATCGGTGGCAAAGGGCAAGCCCAGCTCTGCGCCCACGGCTGCGGCGCGGTCGGGGTCGGCATCGACCACACCGACAAGCCGTGCCCGGGGTTCGGCGGCAATCACCTGACGCCACACGCGCGATCGGGCACCAAGACCCACCAGGAAAAGACGCAGCGTTGTCATGCCGCCGTCCTTTCTGCCATCAGCCTGGCCAAACCATCTTCGGGCGCGGTCCAACAGAAACCGCTCAGCGCCGAAAGACGGGACGGCAGGGCTGGCGGCTTTGCCCCCGACGCAGGCCCCATGCGCACGACCGCGCGCGGATCGGCACGGCTGATCAGGCGGGCAAGCTCCGTGTCCGACAGGATATGTCCCGAATTCAGATGCACCGGATGGCCCGGCGGCTCTGCATCGATCAGCCGGACCAACGCAGATGCCAGGTCGGGTGCAAAGGTCCAGTCGCGGCGCGGGTCATCAGCGGGCACCATCAGCGCCCGGCCCTGTGCGGCATCGTCAAGCCAGCGGCGCATGAGGGACACATTCGTCCGCGTGGATCGCGCCACTTCGCCCGGCCCGTAAAGATATCCCAACCGCACGACATGCATGCGGCACAGGCCCGCCAATGCGGCAGGGGTCAACAGCTCGCCCGCGCGTTTGGCGGCCGCATAGGGATGGTCGGCGGTGGGCGTGCTGGCATCGGTCAGTTCGGGCAGGCCATCCGTGGCGGCAAAGACACCGGTGGACGACAGAAAGACAAACACCGTCGGCCGGGTGGCGGCGGCATGCGCCAGAACCGTCAAAAGCGGCGCCATGTTTGCGCGGATATGCGCAGCCGCCGATATGCCCAGCGTGCCCGCATCCGTTGTCAGTGCGGCGGCATGGATAAAGAGGTCTGCCCGGGGCAGATCAAGACCGCCCGACGCAAGATCGCCCTCCACCAGACTGGCGCCCGCCAAGCGCGCTTGCGCCGCCGCGTCAAAGGACAGATCGACCGCCACCACCTGCCAGCCGAGCGCCAGTAGCCCCGCAGCTATGGCACAGCCGACAAAGCCGCCAGCACCTGTGATGATGGCAGCGCGCTCGTTCATCCCAGCCACTCGACGATCGAGGCTGGATCAAAATCACGCAGCGCGCGTGTGTGATCGGAAATCAGACGCACCGCAGTGCGGGTATCGCCCAGTTGAAGCGCTTCGACGATCGGAGGATGGTTGCCCGCAATCTCGGCCAGATCGTCGCTATCGCGACGGATGCGAAGCGCCATGATCTGGTTGATGCGCAAATACAGGGCGTTCCAGGATTGCAGCAGAAGTTGATGATCCGAGATCGCGATCAGCATGCGATGAAACTGTTCATCCGCCAGGATCAGCGCCTCGCGGTCACCCGCGTCGGCGGCGTTTTGCATTGCCCGGCAGGGCTCCCAGAGGGCTGAAACATCAGCGCGGCGATCAAGGATACGACGCACCGCCATCACCTCGAAGGTCTGACGCAGCGACCAGGTTTCCTCCACCTCTCGCACCGTCAGGGGTTTGACGCGCTTTCCCTTGTAGGCCACGGTTTCGACAAGTCCGTCGTTTTCGAGAATGGCGATGGCCTCGCGCACGGGGGCGCGGCTGACATTCATCTGCTCGGCAAGTGCGGTTT
>CAZNMV010000328.1:0-4060 GCA_964573835.1 uncultured Aestuariivita sp.
ACGATTACGGTCAGGAAATGCTGCGCATCCGCGACCGGCATGAACGCGACATGCTGTATGGTCCCACCAACGAGGAGATGATCACCGACATCTTCCGCGCCCATGTGGGCAGCTACAAGGACCTGCCGCTGACGCTGTATCACGTGCAGTGGAAGTTCCGCGACGAGATCCGCCCGCGGTTCGGCGTGATGCGCGGGCGCGAGTTCTACATGAAGGACGGCTACAACTTCGACCTCACGAAGGAAGACGCGCTGCACGCCTATAACCGCCATCTGGTGAGTTACCTGCGCACCTATGAACGCATGGGGCTGCAGGCGATCCCGATGCGCGCCGACAGCGGGCCCATCGGGGGCGATGACACGCATGAATTCCTGGTTCTGGCCGAGACGGGCGAGTCGGAGGTCTTCTACGACAGCGCGGTGACCGACATTCAACTGGGCGCGCGCGAGATCGACTATGACGACAAGGCCCAGTGCCAGGCGATCCTCGAGGAGTTCACCTCGCTTTACGCGCGGACGGACGAAACCCACGATCAGACGGTCTTCGACGCTATCCCCGAGGCGCGCCGCCGTCAGGCGCGCGGCATCGAGGTGGGGCAGATCTTCTATTTCGGAACCAAGTATTCCGAACCGATGGGCGCCACCGTCCAGGGCCCCGACGGCAAGCCCGTGCCGGTGCACATGGGCTCGCACGGGATCGGCGTCAGCCGTCTGGTGGGTGCCATCATCGAGGCCAGCCATGACGAGAACGGGATCATCTGGCCTGAAGGCGTGACGCCGTTCCATTGCGGGATCGTGAACCTCAAACAGGGCGACGCCGAGGCCGACGCGGCCTGCGAGAAGCTTTACAAGGCGCTGGCCTCGCTGGGGCTTGAGCCGCTTTACGACGACCGCGATGAACGTGCGGGCGCCAAGTTCGCCACGATGGATCTGGTCGGCCTTCCCTGGCGGATCACCGTGGGCCCGCGGGGCCTGAAGAACGGGGTGGTCGAAGTCACCAGCCGCCGCACCGGCGAGAGCGTCGAGATGACGCCCAAGGACGCCGTCGCGAAAATCGCCGCGATCTATGCGCCGCATCACCCGCAGCTGGATCTGCATCCCGAACCGATGGCGGGCCGCAGTTTCCACACCTGGCTCTGACCGGGGTTTGCATTTCTTCACGATAAGATCTGTGGATAAGTGTTATCCACAGATCTTTTTGCAAAGCTGGTGCGCTTTATTCTGGGGATAAACCCCCGGAATGAGTGGCCTGTGGCAATACTGCACAGGAAGTGACGCCCACAAGACCTTGAGTCTTCACGTGAAGATTTTTGGTGTGTAGGGTGATCCTCAGGGCGAAGCACCGGGCAGAGCGTGATCCGGGCAGCCTTGAGGCGGTAACGAGGGCGGGTGATCGGGTTTGCCGATTTCATTCAACGATATCTTCTTTGTCATGGATCCGGCCAATCCGCCGCCCATAGGAACCTTCCTGACGGCGGTGACGCTGGTCGTGACCGACCAGAACAGCAACGGCCTGATCGCGCGGCAGGGCAACGACCGTATCCAGAACGTCGACATCACTCAGGTCTATCCCGGCGACACGGTGACCATCCAGCTCGCCAACGGGAGCCAAGTGACCTATACCGGCGTGACCTTCTACCTGGCGAACGGGGTGCAGGTGTTTTCGCCCATCGACGGGCAGACGCTGCAGAACGGCACGCTCGTCAGTACGACCTTCGTCACCACCGAACAGCCGGTCACCCCCGCGCAGATGGAGGTGATCCCCTGTTTCACCCTCGGCACGATGATTGCCACGGGCCTTGGCCCGCAGCCCGTCGAGACGCTGAGCGTGGGCGATCTGGTCGACACGCTGGATCACGGCCTGCAGCCGGTGCGCTGGATCGGGCGCAGGCGCGTCCTTGGCGTGGGCAATTTCGCGCCGGTACGGTTCGAACCCGGTACCGTCGGCAATGCGCGTCCGCTGATCGTGTCGCCGCAGCACCGGATGCTGCTGACCGGCTGGCAGGCCGAACTTCACTTCGGCCAGGACGAAGTGCTGGTCGCGGCCAAGCATCTGGTCAACGGCACGACGATCCGCGTCGCGCCCGACCGCGACACGACCTATCTGCACCTGCTGTTTGACTGCCACGAAATCCTCTGGGCCGAAGGCGTCGCGACCGAAAGCCTGCATCCGGGCGGCGGCCTTCTCGAGGCCGACCCGGCCTTGCGCGAAGAGATCGTGGCGCTGTTTCCCGAGCTTGCGGGCCGGACCGTGCCCTGGCCCACCGCGCGGCCAGTGCTGCGCGGGCACGAGGCGCCGGTCATCGCCAGCGCCGCTTGACGCCAGCCGGACCAGCCCGCATGGTCCCGCGCGAACCCTGATCCCGGAGCCGCCGGATGGCCGCGACGCCCCCGCCCTTTGCCCCCTTCGAATGGATGATCGCCTGGCGATATCTGCGCGCACGCCGCGCCGAAGGCGGGGTCAGCGTGATGACCTGGATCAGTCTGATCGGCATCACTCTGGCGGTCTTCGCGCTGATCGCGACGCTGGCGGTGCGGTCGGGCTTCCGGGCGGAATTCGTGGGCACGATCCTTGGCGCCAATGCCCATGTCACGGTCTACAACGCGGGGCAGGTGACGGCGCAGGGTCGGATCGACCGTACGATCGCCGATTACACGGCGCTGGCCGACCGGCTCGCACAGGTGCCCGGCGTGACACGGGCCGCGCCGCTGGTCCGGGGCCAGGTGATGATCAACCACCGCGACCGCAACGGCGGCGTGCAAGTTCTTGGAATCGCGGCCGAAGACCTCGCCACGCTGCCGGGGATCGCCAACCCCGGAACCTCGGTCGGTGACATTGCGCAGTTCGAAAGGGGCATCGCGATCGGGTCGGGCGTGGCGCAGGATCTGGGGGTCGGCCTCGGCGACCGGGTGCGGCTCATTTCGCCCAACGGGGTGCGCACGGCGCTGGGCACAAGCCCGCGCGTCAACGCCTATGAGGTGGTCTACATTTTCTCGGCCGGGCGCTGGGATATCGACCGCACCCGCGTCTATCTGCCCTTCGCCGAAGCGCAGTCCTTCTTCAACCGCGAGGGTGTGGCGGACGAAATTGAAGTGATGGTTGAAGAACCCGAAGAGATCGAGGCGATGATCCTCCCGCTGCTGCGAGCGGGTGGTGATCAGGTGCAGGTCTGGACCTGGCGGGATGCGTCGGGCGGGTTCCTGCGCGCGCTCGAGGTCGAGGACAACGTGATGTTCGTGATCCTGTCGATCCTTGTCCTGATCGCGTCGATGAACATCGTGTCGGGGCTCATCATGTTGGTGAAGAACAAGGGCCGGGACATTGGAATCCTTCGCACAATCGGATTATCCCAAGGCTCGGTCCTGCGCATCTTCTTCATCTGCGGGGCCTTCACCGGGATCATCGGCACGGTTTGCGGGGTGATCCTCGGGTGTCTCTTCGCGATCTATATCGACCCGATCTTTTCCTTCGTGAACTACGTCATGGGCGGCGGGATCTGGGACCCGTCGATCCGGGGCATCTATGCACTGCCCGCGCAATTGCACCTGGCGGACGTGCTGTCGGCGGTGGCGCTGTCGCTGGGCCTGTCCTTTGTCGTGACCATCTTCCCGGCGCGCCGCGCCGCGCGGCTGAACCCGGTCGAGGCGCTGCGCTATGAGTGAGGCGGCGCTGGTCCTTTCGGGCATCGTGAAGACCTACAACCGGGGTCGCCCGGGCGAGGTCGAGGTGCTGCGCGGGATCGACCTGACCCTCGCCCCGGGCGAGGTGGTGGCGCTGGTGGCGCCGTCGGGCGCGGGGAAATCGACGCTGCTGCACATCGCGGGGCTTCTCGACACGCCCGACGCAGGAACCGTGGTCATCGGCGGGCGCGACATGGGCGGGCAGGGCGACCGCGCCCGCACGGCGGTGCGGCGGGCCGAGGTGGGCTTCATCTACCAGTTCCATCACCTGCTGCCGGAATTCACGGCGGCCGAGAACGTGATCCTGCCGCAACTGGCGAACGGTGTGACACAGACGGCGGCGCGGGACCGCGCGGCCGATCTGCTGGGGCGTGTCGGCC
>CAZNMV010000329.1:0-4052 GCA_964573835.1 uncultured Aestuariivita sp.
TGGGTGCAGGACCACGATTTCGCGCGAACCGAGCAGACGGCGCAATTCTGGTATGTCTCGGAAGAAAAGCTCGAACCCCGCCTCGGGCGGCGGCACGAGGAACCGGGCGCCGACCGCGAAAGCCCGCTGTTCGTGGCCCGCGCGGTGCAGGCGATGCTGGCCGATCTGCCCGACCGGCCCGAACCGGTCGCGGAGTTTCTGACGCGCCATCCCGACCATCTCTGGGCCGTCGAACGCGTCGCGGTCGCGCAGACCTGTCCCTATTCGGAAATCCGCGACAACCTTCTGGCCGAGGATTGCCTGCCCATCGACATGCTGCGCGCGAAGCTGAGCCTGTTCGGCGCGTCGAAATTCGACCCCAAGTCCGACCTCTGGACCCGGGTGACCATGGCCCAGGGCGCGCCGCTTGCCGAAGACCTTGGCACCGCGCGTGCGGATGACTGGTGGATGCCGGTCCTGACATGACGGAATGTTCCGCGAACGAGATCGAGGGCCTTGCCGCCCGCGCGGCGCGCGGGGCAGGGGCGGGCGTGGCGCAGGCCGCGCATTTCGGGCGCGCGGCGGCGATGCATCTGGCGCGCGGCGGGGCAGGGGGTGATCTTCTGGCCGCGCTTGATGCGCTGCCCGGCGGGCCGGTCAACGACATGCCTCTGGCCCTGCTGGCGGCCCCGGACGCGGTGCGGATCGCCACGGGCGGCCACGACGCGCTGACCGAAAGCTATCTTGCCGCGCTGCCCTTTGTGGCGCGGGTGACCGGACGGGGCGCGGGCTGGCTGGACGCACACCTGTCGCGGGGGGACCGGCGCGGGGTGAGTTTGCCCGCGCGCATCGCGCTCGACGCGGACACGCAAGGAGCCCTCGCAGCCTTCGCCGCGCGGACCTACGTGCCGCAAAGCGAAACCTCGCGCCTGTCCGGCGCGGGCGCGGGGCTGACCGACAACGACTGAGCCCTGCCGGTCGGTGTCAGCCGCCGAACGGGTCCGCCGGGTAGCCCACGCCTGACAGGTACAGCCCCAGTGGCGGGCAGACCGGCCCACAGGCGGGGGGGTCGCGCGCGTCTCGCGCCGCCAGCACGTCATCCGGTGCCCAGGCCCCCGATCCGACGCGTTCGAGCGTGCCGACGAACCTGCGGATCTGGTTGTGCAGGAAGGACCGGGCGCGGAAGCGGAAATGGAGCTCGGACCCCGAGAGCCCCTCGACCCGGTCGATGCGCGCCTCGTCCAGCGTCTTGACCGGGCTTTTCGCCTGACAGATCGACGACCGGAAGGTGGTGAAGTCGTGGTGGCCCACCAGATGCGCCGCCCCCCTCCGCATCGCTTCGAGATCGAGCTTTCGCGGCACCTGCCAGACGCGCCCTGCCTCGACCGTGGCGGGCGCGCGGCGTTCGAGGATGCGGAACAGATACCGCCGTTCCGTGGCCGAGAACCGCGCATGCCAGTCCCCGGTCACCGGCGCGCAGGCGATCACGGCAACCGGCGCGGGCCGCAGGTGGTAGTTCAGCGCCTCTGACAGGCGGAACGGGTCCCAGTCGCGCGCCAGATCGGCATGCGCCACCTGTCCCAGCGCATGCACGCCCGTATCGGTGCGCCCGGCGGCGGCGATGGCGGGGGCGTCGGGGTCGAGCCGCGCCAGCGCCGCTTCGACCGCGCCCTGCACCGACGGCTGTTCGGACTGGCGTTGCCAGCCGGAAAACGGCGTGCCGTCATATTCGATCTTCAGCGCATAGCGGGGCATGACGCCCCCCTAGCGCCCGGGGGCTTACCGGGCAAGCCCCTAGCACTCTCTCACCCGGGGACTTATGTTCAGGTCTCATCGCAGGACGGGACGCGCGCCTTTGGTCATCTCGACACTCGCCGATACTCTGGTCCGGGGCGTGGAGGACGTGGGCGACCGCCTGTCCGAGGCCTTCTTCGAACCCGTCATCCGGCTGGGCGTCACCGGGCTGGCGCGGTCGGGCAAGACGGTCTTCATTACCTCGCTTGTGGCCAACCTTCTCGACCGGGGGCGCATGGGCGGGCTGGTCGCGGTGGCGGAAGGCCGGGTTGCGGCGGCCTTTCTGCAGCCCCAGCCCGACGACACCGTGCCGCGCTTCGATTACGAGACGCATGTCGCGGCACTCACCGGGGCAGATCCGCATTGGCCCGACAGCACCCGCGCGATCAGTGAATTGCGCCTGTCGCTGCGGGTGAAACCGGGCGGTCTTCTGGGCGGGTTGCAGGGGCCGCGGACCATTCATCTCGACATCGTTGATTACCCGGGCGAATGGCTGCTCGATCTCGGCCTGATGGAGAAATCCTTTGCCGAGTGGTCGGCCGAGACGCTGGCGCGTCTTGAGGCGCGACCGCAAGCGGCGGGTTTCCGCGCCGCGCTGGCGGCGGCCGATCCGGGCGCAGCCCATCATGAGCCGACCGCACAGGCGCTTGCCGCCGCATTCACCGACTACCTGCGTGCCGCGCGCGAGGCGGGTTTCAGCGACTGCACGCCGGGGCGGTTCCTTCTGCCCGGCGATCTGGCGGGGTCACCCGCCATCACCTTTGCGCCGCTGCCCGGGGGGGGCGGGCCGCGCCGGTCGCTCTGGCGCGAATGCGAGCGGCGGTATGAGGCCTACAAGACCCGTGTCGTCACCCCCTTCTTCCGCGATCACTTTGCCCGGATCGACCGGCAGATCGTGCTGGTCGATGCGCTGGGTGCGATCAACCGCGGGCCCGAGGCGGTGGCCGACCTGCGCCAGGCCATGCGCGAGACGCTTGCCGCCTTCCGCCCGGGGCGCAACGCCTTCCTCACGCGGCTCCTGCTGGGGCGGCGGGTGGACCGCATCCTGTTTGCCGCGACCAAGGCCGATCATCTGCACCATTCCCAGCACGCCCGCCTCACCGCGATCATCGAGGCGCTGACGCGCGAGGCGCGCGACCGCGCGGGCTTTGCCGGGGCGCAGACGGCGGCCATGGCCATCGCCGCGATCCGCGCCACGACCGAGGAAACCCGCGACCATCAGGGCCAGAGCCTCGACATGGTGCGGGGGCGGCTGGCCGCGGATGGGCGCGAGGCGGCGTTCTATCCCGGAGAACTGCCCGAAAGCCCCGCCGCAATCCTCGACGGTGCGGCGGGATATCTCGCCGGGGATTACGCCGCCATGGCCTTCGCCCCTGCCCCCCTGACGCTGAAGCCGGGCTATGGCCCGCCGCATATAAGGCTCGACCGCGCGGCGCAGTTCCTGATCGGGGACCGGCTGTGATCCTGCGCGACGCTCGCAGCACCGATGCCGGAAAGCTCGGCGCGATCCTGGCCGGGTTTCAGGCGGACACGCCCTGGATGCCCGACCTCTGGACCGGGGCGGAATGCATCGCCTTCTGCGGGCGGCTGATCGACGAGGGCATCATCCGGGTGGCCGAAGACGGCGGCATCGTCGGGTTCATCGCAAGGCGGGGGCCAGAGGTGCTGGCGCTTTACGTCGCGACCGGGGCGCGCGGGCAGGGCATCGGCAGCAGCCTTCTGGCCGAAGCGCAGAAGGCCGAGGCGGCGCTGAGCCTTCGCACATTCGAAGCCAATCTCTGCGCGCGCGCCTTCTATGAACGCCACGGCTTTGTCGAGGCCGGGCGCGGCGATGGCAGCGGCAATGACGAAGGCCTGCCCGACATCCTTTTCACCTGGGAAAGACCGAAAGCATGACCGAGACGCGCAGGAAACCCGTGGTCATCGATCTGGGCCCCGGCGAAGCCCCCGCCCCCCGCGTGACCGAGGCGCCGCCCGTGCCCGACGCGGTGGTGCTGCCCGACGGCGCGGCGATGCAGGCGGCGGCGCGGCTTGCGGCGCGGCGGCCTTCGCGTCTGGCGCGGCTGTTCTGGGGGCTTCTGGTCGCGGTGCTGGCCGCCGTGATCTCGGTCGCGGCGTGGGATTTCGCGGCGGACCTGCTGGCGCGGGCGCCGCTTCTCGGCTGGGCGGTGACGGGGCTGATCGCTGCGCTGCTGATCGTGCTGGCCGTGATCGCGCTCCGCGAGGTCGCGGCCTTCGGGCGCCTCTCCCGGCTTGACGATCTGCGGCAGGCGGGCGAC
>CAZNMV010000330.1:0-4022 GCA_964573835.1 uncultured Aestuariivita sp.
CTTCGAGGATCGCCAGCGCGCGGTCGGCGAAGGGCGCGGCGGCGGCTGTCCAGTCGGTGGCTGCGATCTCGCCCCTGGCGTCGCCGGTGATGGTGCCGGGGGCCATGCGGACCTGCACCCAAAGGACATGCTTGCCCTCAGGCGCACGCGATGGGTCGAAGACGCTTGGCTGGCCGACAACCAGAATGGGTTCGTCCGGCAGCAGGCCCGCTTGCGCCTGTGTATAGGTGCGCGCCATCTGGTCGAGGCTGGCGCCGAGATGGACATAGGCGAAGCGTTGCAACTCCGCGCCCGCGCGCCAGTCGGGCAGGCCGTCCATGGCGAGATGGATCATCATCGTGCCGGGGGCGTGGCGGAAGGTGCTCATGCTCCGGTCGAAGGCCGGGGTCGTCTCGCCGGTCAGGCGGCTCAGCGCGCGCGGCGCCACGCCCGCGATCACGGCGCGGGTGGCGGTGATGCGGCGTCCGTCGGCCAGTTCGATGCCCGTGGCGCGGCGTTCGTCGCGCAGGATGCGCGTCACGGGTGCGCCGGTTTCCACCACCCCGCCGCGCGCGGTGATGGCGGCGACCATCGCCTTGACGATCACGTCTGCCCCGCCCTGTCCCAGAACCATGCCGAAGGCCTGTCCCGCCATGCCTTCGAGATAGGGAAACATCGCCCCGCCCGCGACATCGGGCGCGAAATCGAGGTGCATCCCCCATGCGCCCAGAAGGGCGCGGATATGGGGATGTTCGAAGGTCTCCTCGAGCCAGGCGCGCGGCGACGACATCAGGAACCGCGCGAAGTCGAGCGATCCGCCCGCGCCCTTGGCGCGGTATGTCCTGAACAGGAAACGCGCGAGGGCACGGAATTTCATCTCCGAGCCGAGCAGCCCGAAGAGATGCGGCGCCTCTTGCGGGAACTGCGCGACAAGGGTTTCCCAGGTTTGTGCGTCGCGCGGCGACAGGGCGCGAAAGGCGGCGAGCGTTTCGCCCGGAACGGTCGAGACACCCGCCCATGTGCCATCCGGGAAGGCCGAGGCGAAGGGGCGGTCGACGGGGGCGAAGGCGCAGCCATGCTGCGCGAGTTCAGCCCCATAGGCCTTGAAGAACGGGCTTCCGGCGAAGAGGGACAGGTTCATCGCGGCCCAGTCATGCCGGAAGCCGGGCAGGGTGTATTCCCCCGTCTTGACCGCTCCGCCCGCCGTAACGGCCTGTTCGAACAACCCTACACGCCAGCCTTTGGCGGCCAGATGCAAGGCAGCGGCCAGCGTGTTGTGGCCCGCGCCGATGACGGCTGCGTCGAATGTATCGGTCATGGACCCCGGCTCTGATTGACGCCAGGATATTTGCAAATGCATTTAATTCTGTCTAGCATGATTCCGGACGACAGGGACAGAACCGGCACGGAGTATTGCCGGACAGTCCGGCCAAAAGGGAGATGACGATGGCCTCTGCAAGCGTGCTTTCATCCTTGGCGCAGATGCTCGCCTCGGGCGGGATCGAGGTGGTGGATTGCTCGGGCGTTCTGGGCCCGGAGACGCCGCTTCTGAAGCTGCCGCCGGAACTGGCCAAGGACACCCCGCCGATCAAGATCCACCGCATCAGCGAATACGATGCCGACGGCCCCTTCTGGGCGTGGAACTGGTTGGAGCTGGGCGAGCACAGCGGCACCCATTTCGACGCGCCGCATCACTGGATCACCGGCAAGGATTATGCCGACGGCTATACCGATACTCTCGACGTGCAGCGGCTGGTCGCCCCGGTCAACGTGCTGGATTTCAGCGCGGAATGCACGGCGGACTCGGATTTCCTGCTGACCATCGACCACGTCAAGGCGTGGGAGGCCAAGCATGGCGCGATCGGCAAGGGCGAATGGGTCGTGCTGCGGTCGGACTGGGACAGCCGCGCCCATGACGAGGGGCTGTTCCTGAACGCGGACGAGACGGGCCCGCATACGCCGGGGCCGACGGCCGAAGTGATCCAGTATCTGCTGGACAAGGGCATCGTCGGCTGGGGCAGCCAGTGCATCGGCACGGATGCGGGGCAGGCGGGCGGCATGACCCCGCCCTTTCCGGCGCACAACCTGCTGCACAAGAACAATTGCTTCGGCCTCGCCTCGCTGGCCAATCTCGACAAGCTTCCGGCCAAGGGCGCGATCCTGATCGCGGCGCCCCTCAAGATCAAGCTGGGGACGGGTTCGCCCATCCGGGCGCTGGCGCTCGTTCCGCGCGCATAGGGCATGGGGCCGGATCACGTCATCATCGGATCGGGGATCAATGCCCTGGTGGCAGGAGCGATGCTGGCGCTGAAAGGGGACCGCGTGCTGCTGCTGGAGCGCGCGGCGCAGCCGGGCGGCTGTCTCAGGACGGACGAGATCACCCTTCCCGGGTTCCGGCATGACGTGATGGCCGCGACTTGGGTCCTGTTCATGACCTCTCCGGCGGGGGCCGCGCTTGGCCCCCATCTGGCGCGGCACGGGTTCGACTATGCCCATACTGCACACCCCACCGCCGTGCTGCGGCCTGACGGGCGGGCGCTGGTGCTCACGACTGACCGGGCGAAGAACGTGGCGGCCTTCAACGCGTTGGCGGCCGGGGATGGAGATGCCCATGCCCGCGACGTGGGCGGTGTGGAGGCGGATGCGCCCTTCCTCTTCGCCCTGCTGGGCGGGGCGTTGTGGTCATGGCCCATGGCGAAGCTGATCTGGGGACAGGTGCGCCGGCGCGGCCTTCGGGGTCTGGCGACGTGGTTCGGGCGCGCAATGATGCCCGCGCGGGGATGGTTGGAGACGACCTATGCCTCGCCTGACATCCAGGCGCTGTATGCGCCATGGGTGCTGCATTGCGGACTGACACCCGAATCCACCTATTCCGGCCAGATGGGCAAGGTGATTGCCTTCGCAATGGAGGCGGCGGGGGCACCTGTCGTCAAGGGCGGCTCCGGGGCGGGGGTCGCGGCCTTCCGCGCGCTGATCCGAGAGAATGGTGGCGAGATCCGCTGCAATGCCGATGTGGACCGCATCCTCGTGAAGGACGGCCATGTGCGGGGCGTGGCGCTGGTGGGCGGGGAAGAGATCGACACCCGGTCCGTTCTTGCCTCGGTCGCGCCGGGGCAGCTGCAGGAGCGGCTGCTGCGCGACGTCAACCTGCCCGAGGACGCGGCGGCGGCGCGCGCCTTTCGCCACGGGCGGGGCAATTTCCAGCTGCATTACGCGCTGGACCGGCATCCCGAATGGCTGTCGCCGGGGCTGGATGACGTGGCGCTCATCCATCTGGCCGATGGCATCGACAGCGTGTCGAAGTCGTCGAACGAGGCAGAGCGGGGCCTGCTGCCCGCCACCCCCACCATCTGCGTGGGCCAGCCGCATCGGCTGGACCCGTCGCGTTGCCCGGACGGCAAGGCCATCCTCTGGCTGCAGATCCCCGACGCGCCGCGCATGGTGAAGGGCGATGCAGCGGGCGGGATCGCGACCGACGGCACATGGTCAGAGACAACGCGCGAGGCCTTCGCCGACCGGATCGAAGCGATCCTTGCCCGCCACATCAAGGATTTCGACGCCATCAAGCTGGCGCGCCGGGCCTATTCCCCGGCAGATCTCGAGGCGATGAACGTGAACCTCGTGGGGGGCGATCCCTATGGGGGAAGTTGCACCATCGACCAGTTCTTCCTGTTCCGCCCCTATCCCCATTCCACCAACGGCACGGGCCTGGTGCGGGGGCTGCGGCACATCGGGGCATCCACCCATCCCGGCCCCGGTCTGGGCGGCGGGTCCGGCTTCCTTGCGGCGAAGGGGCTGGGTGCCTGAAAGGGCGTTACCGGATGTCGCGTCGATCGGGGCCTGATCATGCAGAACGCGCCCGATACGTCGTTCGCACTCGTGAACACGCAGTATCCGCCTTGCACCGGCCTCAGGGGACAGACCGGGTCCGGGCAGAGGCCGATCCGCACCGCCACTCGCACATCGCAAATCCGCGATAAGGCCCCCTGCGGGGCCTTTTCTGCCTGTTTCAGGGGCGCGCTTGCAGAGATCGCTTTCATCGC
>CAZNMV010000331.1:0-4015 GCA_964573835.1 uncultured Aestuariivita sp.
AGGCCTGCCCGACCGAGAAGATGAAGTCGCCCACCCAGGCCATCGGCAGGTAGGACAGGATGTCCTCGCCTGCGGTCAGGCGGTCGAATTCGCAGGAATTCTTCGAGGTCAGGATCACGTTGCGGTTCGACAGGACCACGCCCTTGGGCTTGCCCGTCGTGCCGCTGGTGTACAGCATCACGCAGGTGCTGTCGTGATCCAGCGCCTCGCGCCGGCGCTTGAGTTCTGGCAGGAATTCTTCGCGCGCCGCGCGGCCCTGATCCTGCACATGGGAAAACTGGTGCAGGCGGCTGTGGTCGTATTTCCGAAGGCCGCGGGGATCGAGATAGATCATGTGCTCGAACTGCTGCAGGCGGTCCTGCACCTCGATCACCTTGTCGACCTGTTCCTGGTCCGCGGCCATGACGAAACGCGCGCCGCAATGTTCCAGCACATAGGCCATCTCTTCCGCGACCGCGTCCTGATAGACGGGCACGGGCACGGCGCCCACCGACTGGATCGCCACCATCGACCAGTAGAGATAAGGCCGGTTGCGCCCGATGATCGCGATGAAGTCGCCTTCCCGGACGCCGAGGTTGATGAGGCCAAGCGCCAGCGCCTCGATCTCGGCCTCGGTCTGTGCCCAGGTCCAAGTCTGCCAGATGCCCAGTTCCTTCTCGCGATAGGCGGGTCTGTCACCGAATTTCGTGGCGTTACGATGCAGCAGGGCCGGAAGGGATTCATACCCCCCGGCGCCAGATTGGGTCGCGGCCAATGTCTTCCTCCTCCCTGAACCGGGGCAAGGTGTGCCTCCGGTCGTGGCCACCCGGTCGGTTCCGACGCATCGCGGCCAGGCTGCAGACTGAGAGCGAACCTTTTCCTGACTTTTTCGCAAATCTAACGAATTGTAACAGGATCCGCCTTCGGGACTTTCCCGCGCGGCGACCGGGTGCTAGCGATAAAGCCCCGGGGGGATGTACATGGACCGGACAGACGCCGATACGCGCGATTTCACGACCGCAGGCCTGAACCTGATCGCGCAGGCTCTGTCGATCTATGACCGCGACCTGCGGCTGTCGGTCTGCAACCGGCCCTTCCAGACCATGTTCGACCTGCCGCCCGAACTCGTCACCCCCGGCGCCCGGTTCGAGGACACGATCCGCCATCTTGTCGAGAAAGGCGAATACGGGTCGGTCGACGACCCCGCAGCCTTCGTGCGCACCCGGGTCGAGCAGGCCCGCGCCTTCCAGCCGCACTACATGGAGCGCACCCGATCGAACGGCCGCACGATCAGCGTCGAAGGATCGCCCCTGCCGCAGGGCGGCTGGGTCACCGTCTATACCGACATCACCCGCACCAAGCGGTCCGAGGCCCTCTTGCGCGCCCGGTCCGAGGAACTCTCGGACCAGCTTCTGACCCATGCCGAGGACCTCTCGGCCACCAACCGCGAACTCGCCGCGACGATCACCGCGCTCGAGGAAACCAAGCGCCAGCTGACAGAGGCCGAGGCGCGGGCGCGGCTGACCGCCGAGATGATGCCCGCCCACATCGCCCATGTGGATGCCAGCGGGCACTACACCTATTCCAACCGGCGACTGGGCAGCATCATCCCCCATCGCGGGTCCGACCTGCGGGGCCGTCACATCCGCGCGGTGCTGGGCGAGGCAATCCATGACCGCATCGCCCCGTCGCTGAACCGCGCCTATGCCGGCGAAGCGTCGGTCTTCGAATTCACCGACCGCGCCAGCGCCCGGCGCATCCGCACCGCCTTCACCCCCGACGGGCGCGGCGGCGTCTACATCCTTTCGATGGACATCACGCAGGAAACCCAGACCCGCGTCGCGCTGCAACAGACGCGGCGCCGCGCGCTGGCCGCGCAGATGGTCAACGGGCTGGCGCATGATTTCGCGAACCTGCTCACCATCATCCTCGGCCTGCAGTCGCGGCTGGAACGCACCGGGCTGAGCGACGACCAGTCCGACCTGGTCAAGGCGACAGTGGCAGCGGCACGGCGGGGCGGCGGGCTTCTCAACCGGATCGGCGACATGACCGGCCACCGCACCTATCGCGCGCGGCCCACCGACCTGCACGCACTTCTGCGCGACATGCGGGTGCTGGCCACGCCCACGCTGCCGCCGACCACGGGTCTGTCGGTCGTCGACACCACGCCCGACATGGCGCTGATGCTGGATGCGGGCATGCTGCAAGACGCGCTTCTGAACCTGATCCTGAACGCGCGCGATGCCTGCGGCGCGTCGGGCCAGATCACCATCGCCGCCCATGCCATCGACGACGTGTGGATCGACATCTCGGTCACCGATACGGGGCCGGGGTTTTCCGACGCGGCACTCGATCAGGCGCTCAACCCGTTCTTCACGACGAAGGGCGGCAAGGGGTCGGGGCTGGGTCTGCCCATGGTCTATGACATGGTGAAACTTGCAGGCGGCGACCTTCGGCTGTCGAACACCGCGACCGGCGCCTGCGTCACGCTGCGCCTGCCCTGGCGCGCGGCGCCCGCCCAGACCGGGGGCCTTGCGCTGCTGGTCGAGGATGACGACACGCTGCGCGCCGATATCCGCGACATGCTGGTGGCGCTCGACTATGCCGTGGTCGAGGCTGCGTCGGTGGACGAGGCGGTGGCCCTCACCGCCGATCTGCCGGGGATCGCTCTGGTGCTGTCCGACCTGCGGCTTGAAGGTGACGGCACCGGCATCGATCTGGCCGACCGGCTGGGTCAGGGCGGGCTGCCGCTGATCCTCATGACCTCGCTGCCGGTGGACGACCCGCTGCACCGTGCCGCGCAGGCGCGCGCGCCGGTCCTGCGCAAACCCTTCCGCGCCGAAGACCTCGCCAGCTTGCTGCGCCCCGAGGCCGCCGCATGACCGCGCCGCTGGTCAGCATCCTCGACGACGAACCGGCGATCCGGCAGATGCTGACCGAGGCATTGGCCGAGGCGGGCTTCCGCACGCAGTCCTTCGCCCGCGCCCGGGAATTCGAGGCCTCGCTCAACCGTGCGGTGCCGGATGTGTGCCTTGTCGACCTGTCGCTGCCCGACACCGACGGGCTGGCGCTGGTGCACCGCCTCGCGCTGGAACGGGGTGCGGTGGTGATCATCATCTCGGGGCGCGGGCAGGTGCAGGACCGGGTGACGGGGCTGGAACTCGGGGCGGACGACTACATCACCAAACCCTTCGATCCGGCCGAGGTGGTGGCCCGCATCCGCGCCCGGCTGCGCGCCGCGCCGCGCGGGGCGGTGCAGGGCGGCGCACGCGCGCGGTTCAACGGCTGGACCGCGCATTTCGACCGCTACACGCTGGAAGACGCCGACGGCGCCGAGACGCCCTTCAGCCATGCGGAAGGCGAGGTGCTGCGCCTCTTCCTCGAAAGCCCGCGCCGGCTCATCACCCGCCAGCAGATGCAGGAGGCCTTCGGCGGTGCGGCCGGCGAAAGCTTTGACCGCGCGATGGACGTCCGCATCTCGCGGCTGCGGACGAAACTGCGCGAGGATCCGAAGAACCCGCGCCTGATCAAGACGATCTACGGGGCGGGGTACATCTTTCTGGGGGATGTGAACTGGGGGTAGCGCCCCACGGTGGGACGGCTTGGTGAGTGAGGGAAATCAAGGGGTTGCGGGGGCGGATTCAGGGTTTGTTAGGGGTTTCGGAGACTCACAGCCCAACGGGCGGATCAAAGTTGCCCTGACCGAACCGGTTCTCGCGATGCCATTTCAGGTTCTCCGGATGGGGCCAGTCGCGCCGGTTCTTGGGAAGGATCAATTCCTGATTGGGCAGGATGAGCCGATCCACAACGTCCTTCGGAACCTTGTTGTGGGACACGAGTATCCGGTGGCTTTCTGGCTCGACCGAGATAAGGCCCCGGTCAAACATCCAGTGCAAAGTCCCGGACAGGGCCAGCCCGTTGCGAACAGAATCGCTGCCTGACGCCTCGACCGGTCGGATATGCGCGGCCTGAACCTCGGGCCTGCCACCACCATTTCGCAATTGCAGTCCCGAGATTGCGCAGCGATAGCCATAGG
>CAZNMV010000332.1:0-3986 GCA_964573835.1 uncultured Aestuariivita sp.
CCTGGTCGAGCCCCGCCTCGCGCAGCCGTTCCAGGACCTGCGGGCGCAACTCGACGATCCGCCGGGCGAGGACCGGATGCTTGGCCGGATCGAACCGCGACCGCAGCGTGCGGCGGAACATCATCTCGTCTATGCCCATCGCCTCGACCAGCTTGAACCACCAGTCGCGGATATCCTCCCCGTCGGTCAGCCCGGCCAATCCGGGATCGACCCAGTCGACGTCCATCGGATCGGTGCTGTTGCCGGACAGCTGCGCCTCGATCCGGCGTCGGTTGCGGCGGCGGGTGTCTGTATGCTCACCCATCGGCTTGATCCGGAGCGGCATCAAAAGGTTGTCGCCCAGCGTGCCCTCGAACAGATAGGGCCGCGAATGGGCATGTCCGATCCGCGCCGAAAGGACCATCTGGTGCAGGCCCATCAGGTCATGGCCGGCAATGGTCACCGATCCGCGCGATGGCAGCACCTCGCGGGTCAGAATCTCGGCGAAGGCGGCGCGTTCGGCGTCGCTCCGGCTCTGGATCGCGACGCGGGCGCCGGGCGGGATATCCAGCGTGATGTCCTCGAGCACCGTGTTGCCGTCGCCGTCGCGCACCGTGACGTCCCTGATCGAGATCGTGCCGCGCAGATGCGGGATGTCGGCGGGTTCGCCCTCGAACAGCTTTTCGTCCAGCGTGCCCTTGGGTTCGAAGCGTTCGGTCACCGTCTGCCAGCGCAACGACATGTCCTGCACCTGGTTGTAGTAATCCAGAAGCTCTTTCCACGGGCTGGCGATATCCTTGTAGGCGGCGATCGCGGCGACCAGCGCGCCCACCGTGATTTCGCCGCGGATGGCCAGATAGCCGCCCACGAGATAGAAGAAGAACGGCGTCAGTTGCGTGATGAAGTTGTTGAGGAACTTCATGAAGAACTTCTTCTGGTAGATCCGGAAGCGGATCTCGAACAGCCGGCCCAGCCGATCGGAAACCTCGGACAACCGGTAGCGCCAGCCGCCGTTCACGCGCAGGTCGCTGATGCCGGCCGCACTTTCCCCGATCTCGGAGGCGAGGTGGCGCACCTCGATGATGCGCTTCTTGTTCAGCTGGTTGATCTGGCGCTGCAGAATCGGGATCAGCCACGCCTGCAGCGGGATCAGCGCGACAGCCGCCAGCCCGAACCAGACCGATTGCAGGAACAGGAACGTCAGGATCGTCAGCATCTGGCCCGCAAGGAACACCGGCTGGGCCACGGCGTCGCCCATCAGCCCGCCCATCGGTTCGGCCTCGGACGTGACCATCGCGACCAGTTCGCCCTGGCTTGTCGACCGGAAATAGGGCCGGGGAAAACGCAGCATGCGGCTGATCAGCTGATAGCGGAACCGGCGCAGCATCCGTTCCGACAGGATGCCCTTCATGGTGTTGAGCCGCATCTTCATCAGCCCGCCGACCAGCACCGCGGCGAGGAAGGCAAAGCACAGGATCGCGAGGTATTCCACCTGGGTGAAACTGAAATCCCAAAGATCGATCTGTGCGCTTTCGGCGCCGATGGCGTCGTTGATGATGCGCTTGGGAAGTTCAAGCGACGCGTACAGGAACGGGAACGTCAACAGCGTCACCGCCAGAAGGACGAATTGTTGCCGTTTGGAATATTTCCAGATGAACGAGAAAAGGGTGGGTTCCATGCGCTTTCAGCCGCGGACGCCCACCGCAACAGGCAGGGGCCGATCCCGAAACGGTAGGCACGCGATCCCCCGATTACAAGGCGGGCAGGCCTGCACGGTGACTGTTCGCCCCTGCACGCGGCGCCGAACGGTCTTGTGTGGCGAAGGGCGCAAGGATATTGCGGAAGGCGCCAGGTGAGGAGAGACCACGCATGCTGACACCGAAATTCGACAAGTCGAAACTGCCCAGCCGCCACGTGACCGAAGGGCCCGAACGCGCCCCGCACCGGTCCTATTACTACGCGATGGGCATGACCGAGGCCGAGATTCACCAGCCTCTCATCGGTGTCGCCACCTGCTGGAACGAAGCTGCGCCCTGCAACATCGCGCTGAACCGTCAGGCCCAGGCCGTCAAGCGCGGCGTGAAGGAAGCGCATGGCACGCCGCGCGAATTCACCACGATCACCGTCACCGACGGCATCGCGATGGGTCATGAAGGCATGCGGTCCTCGCTGCCCTCGCGCGAGGCGATCGCGGACACGGTCGAACTGACGATGCGCGGGCATTGCTATGACGCCATCGTCGGCCTTGCGGGCTGCGACAAGTCGCTGCCGGGGATGATGATGGCTATGGTTCGCCTGAACATCCCGTCGGTTTTCATCTATGGCGGATCGATCCTGCCGGGCCGCGCGCCCAAGGTCGCCGAGGTGCCGGAAGAATACCTCAACCGCGACCTGACCGTGCAGGACATGTTCGAAGCCGTCGGCCGCCACCAGGCGGGCGGGCTGTCGGACAAGGCGCTCGACGTGCTGGAACGCATCGCCTGCCCCAGCGCGGGTGCCTGCGGCGGCCAGTTCACCGCCAACACCATGGCCTGCGTGTCCGAAGCGATCGGCCTTGCGCTCATGAACTCCTCGGGCGCGCCCGCCCCCTATGAGAGCCGCGACCAGTATGGCGAGGCTTCGGGCCGCGCGGTGATGGCGCTGATCGAAAAGAACATCCGCGCACGCGACATCGTCACGCTGAAATCGCTGCAGAACGCCGCGCGGGTCGTGGCCTGCACCGGCGGGTCGACCAATGCGGGCCTGCACCTGCCCGCCATCGCCCATGAGGCAGGCATCGAGTTCTTCCTTGATGATGTCTGCGAGATCTTCCGCGACACGCCCTATTTCGTGAATCTCAAGCCCGGCGGCGATTACGTGGCCAAGGACATGTACGAGGCGGGCGGCGTGCCGGTCGTGATGAAGGAGTTGCGCAAGGCGGGCCTGATCCACGAAGACTGCATCACCGCCTCGGGCCGTACCATCGGCGAGGAGCTCGACCTCATCGACCGCGAGGCCGATGGCCGCGTGATCTATCCGATCGAGAACCCCATCACCAAGACCGGCGGCGTTGTGGGTCTCAAGGGCAACCTCGCCCCCGAAGGTGCCATCGTGAAGGTTGCGGGTATCGCCGCGGCCGATCAGGTCTTCACCGGCCCCGCGCGCGTCTTCGAATGCGAACAGGACGCCTTCGAGGCGGTCCAGAAGCGCAGCTACAAGGAAGGCGAAGTCATCGTCATCCGCAATGAAGGCCCCGCAGGCGGCCCCGGCATGCGCGAGATGCTGGCGACCACCGCCGCCCTCTCCGGTCAGGGCATGGGCAAGAAGGTCGCGCTGATCACCGACGGGCGCTTCTCGGGCGCAACGCGCGGCTTCTGCGTGGGCCATGTCGGGCCTGAGGCGGCGCATTGTGGTCCCATCGCGCTGGTGCGCGACGGCGACATGATCACCATCGACGCCATCAAGGGCGAATTGTCGGTGGCGCTGTCGGACGACGAACTCGCCGCGCGCAAGGCCGATTGGAAAGGTCCGCGCCCGACGATCTATGCCAGCGGCGCGATCTGGAAATACGCCCAGACGGTGGGCGCGACCTACAAGGGCGCGGTCACCCATCCGGGCGGCAAGGCCGAAAAGCATGAATACATGGACCTGTAAGGGCACAGCCATTGCAGGCCTGACCGTCCTGTCGCTGTCCGGCTGCGACCCGGGGGCGGGGTTCGGCGCGGGGGCGTCTTCGGGCAGCCCCCCGCTTGGTGAGGCGCCGCTGTCGGGCGGTGCCGTACGTGTGGTGATGCCGTTTGGCTATTGTATCGACCCCCGCAGCCTGCGCGAGGATTTCGCGCTGGCCGCCCGCTGCGACAGACTGGGGGGTCAGGGCCCCTTCGCCGGACTGGCGCTTGCGGTGATCACGATCACGGCGACGCCCCTGCCGCCGGGTGGCCCGCAGCCCGGCATGGCCAGCCTCAGGGCCGGTCTGGGCGGGGCCGAAACCCTGCACGAACAGATGTCCGGCACCCAGCCGCTGATCC
>CAZNMV010000333.1:0-3980 GCA_964573835.1 uncultured Aestuariivita sp.
TAATAGCCGTGACGCGCCCGGCGCAGATCGTCCTCGGTCACCTTGTGGCGGTGTCTTCCATGCGCGAAGTAGAGCGCGCGGGAGGCGTAATCCAGCTCTTCGAAGGGCAGGCGCGGCACACCCGGCAGGTCGATATTGTCGGGATCGTAGCGGTCCCAGTACTCCTTGGCCGCGACAAATGGCGTGTGCGGCGAGGTAAAGGAAACGATTTGAGCCCAGGGAACAGCCTCGTTACCGCGCCGCGCCAGATCATAGATCGCCTGCACACCGCAATGGGCGACCTCTTCATCGTAATCCTCCTGAAGGGTGCGCGCGGCAGGTCCCGCTTCGACCACGCCATTCATGCCGGTCGCGGACGGTACAAAGGACGGCCCTGCCGACCAGTCGGCTACCCAATCGAATTCCGATGGATAAATGTCGGTCACGGTCCGTTCGTTAAAGCCGTGTACCTGGTCCGGTCCGACAAAATGCATCTTTCCCGCCAAGACAGTGTGATAGCCGCAATGACGCAAGTGATGCGCTAGCGTCGGCTGGCTTGACGGCAGTTCGCAAGCGTTGTCCCAGACGCAGATGTTGGGGGTCAGCCGTCCGCTTACCATCGAGGCACGCGAAGGAACGCAGAGCGGAAAGTTGCAGTAGGCCGAATCGAAGATCACGCTCTGGGCGGCAAGCCGGTCAAGGTGCGGCGTCTTGCACACCTTGTTGCCATAAAAAGACAAGGCCTGCGGTGCGAGCTGATCAGCCATGATGACGAGTATATTCGGTTTGTCTGCCATGAATGGTGTGCCTTTCAAAATGGGCCGTAGGGCGCGGGTCAGGCCCGCGGCCGCCGGTAGATCGCGTGCTCGGTAGTGTAGAACTGGATGGTCGAGGCTCCGTTGGACCCGCCAACACCCAGCGCACTGTCCTTGATTCCTACAAATGGAACGTGGTTTTCGGGGAAACTGCCGGCGTTTACATGAAGCATCCCGCTCTCGCTTTCGGCCAGAAAACGTTCAACTATCGGAGCCTGTTCGGAATAGAGACACGAGGTCAGCCCGAACACCACGTCATTCGCGATCGACAGGGCCTCGTCGATATCAGCATACCTGATCACCGAAAGCACTGGCCCGAAGACCTCATCTCGTGCCACTTCCATGTCCCGGGTGACGTCACAGAGAACCGTCGGCGCATAGAACCAACCCCCACCCGGAGAATCGAGCTTGCTCCCTCCCGCCGCGGCCTTGGCCCCTTCGGCCAGCGCGCGGGTGACAAAACCGTCCACCTCCTCAAGCTGGGTGGAACTGGCCAGCGGGCCCATGCGCGCGCCGTCGGTCCGGCCGTCGACCGGGACGATGGCGGAGGCCCGTTCCGCAAGGCCCTTGGTTACCGCGTCGGCAATATCTTCATGAACGATCACGCGACTTATCGCCGTGCAGCGCTGGCCACAGACGGCAAAGGCAGCGGCAGTGATCTGGTCGAGTGCACGGTCAAGGTCCGAGCAGTCGTTCAGGATCACAGGATTTTTGCCGCCCAGTTCAAGGGAGATCTCTGCAAGATGGCTCACAGCGGCGGCGGCCACCTTCTTTCCTACGCCGACCGACCCAGTAAAGCTGACGGCTGCGATGCCGGGATGTTCGCAAAGATCCTGACCTAGAGCGCCGCCTCCGATCACAACCTGAAGGAGCCCCTCGGGAAGTGTCGCATCCGCCGCCTGCTGCATCCGCACCAACGCACCGGGGCTGAGGGTTGAAGGTTTCAGTAAAATGGCGTTGCCGTAGATCAATGCCGGAATGGCCTTGCGGATCGGCGTGCTGAAGGGAAAGTTCCAAGGATTAATGCCCAACACGACGCCGCGCGGACGACGTATGGTCTGGACGATGGTGCCGGCGACCTGCGATGGAAGAACCTCGCCCAGCGGCGCGTTGGCGCGCGCGACCGTGGCCCGTCCTTCGCCGATTGCCTTGGCCACCTCGCCCAGCGCTTCGCTAAGCGGCTTGCCCATTTCCATAGTGATCGAGTTGGCAATATCGGCTGCATCCTTTTCGAGCGCATCGAGAAACGCGCCGATGATCTGGCCCCGTTCGGGCTGGGGCACGCAGGCCCATTCGATCTGCGCGGCGCGGGCACGCGCAACGAGGTCATCAAGCGCCGTGCGGGGCACCGGTTCGTACGTGGCGACGATTTCGGCCGGAGCGGCGGGATTGCGGATTTCGATATTCATGCCAAACTTTCGGAAATGCGTGTAAGGGTCAAATGCGGATCAGACTCGTAAAGAAGGACGATAAGCACAGCAAAAGCAGGTTGGAGGCCTTGATCGCCAGAAAAAAGCCGCGCTGCTGTCCTTCATGTGTGGCGCTGACTGCCGCGGCTGCGAAGTCGTCCGTCACAGGAGCTGTGGGTGTGGTCGTCATTTTGTCAGGCCCCCAGTGCCCCAAACGGGCCAAGTCGACTGACCTTCTGGCCGGACGCCTGTCATCGCCGATGCACGAATGATGTACAAATCGCGTAACGTCATAAGGACGCCTGCACGAACGACACCGGGTGCGTCGCGGTTTTGCGAAGGATCATCGAGGCGGCTTTTTCCGCGATCATGTAGGTGGACGCATTGGTGTTGGCAGAGGTGATCTTTGGCATCACTGAGGCATCCACCACACGGAGCCGCTCGATCCCGTTCACCCGCAGCTCAGGATCAACCACGGCCCGCGCATCTGTGCCCATGCGGCAGGTGCCCACGAGATGATAGACAGTCCCGGCCATACGCCGAATGGCGCCCAGCATCTCTTCGTCAGTCTGATATTCTGCGCCGGGGACCACTTCCCGGCGCCAGCGCGACCGGAAGCCCGGCTGGGCATAGAGGTCACGGACGATTCGGAGACCTTCTAGCATGACCTTGCGGTCCAATTCGGTGGAGAGGTAATTCAGCCGGATTGCGGGATCCGACATCGGATCGGTATCGCGGATATGGATGCTGCCCCGGCTCTCGGGATGGCACTGCCAGAACGAAGTTGTGAACCCGGAAAAGCGGTGCAGCGGCGTGCCGGGCTTATCCACCGACAGGGGCATCACAAAAAGCTGCAGGTCAGGTCGGCTGCAGGTGGCGTATTTGGTGCGCATCGCGCCGCCGACCTGCCCGGCACCGACCGTCAGCGGGCCGCGGGATCCGAACAGCCATTCCAGGCCCATGCGCGCTAGCTTTACCGGGTTGCGGACATGATCATTGAGTGAATCGCGCTTGTCGGAAAGCTCGACAATGGTGCGCATCTGCAAGTGATCTTGAAGGTTTTCTCCCACCTCGGGTGCATCCTGACGCACTGAAATGCCGAGTTCGCGCAGGGCGTCGGCCGGCCCGATGCCCGACAATTGCAGAATCTGTGGGGTCTGCACCGAACCGGAGCTTAGGATCACCTCGCTCTCGGCGCGGACCGTGTGGGTCTGCCCACCCTGTACGTAGTGCAGTCCGGTCACCCGGCTGCCTTCAAAGGTCAGCCCAGTCACCCTTGCGTGTAGCGCCACAGTCAGGTTCGGCCGACCGAACGCCGGCGCCAGGAAGGCTGTGGCGGCACTGTCGCGCCAGCGGCCCCGCAGGGTCAGCTGATAGCTCCCGACTCCATATGTCGATGCGCCGTTAAAATCATCGTTGTCCGGCAACCCATAGCTGCGCGCGGCATCTAGCCAGTCGCGGCAGGCCGGGTTGTTGTTGCGCAGATCCGATACCTGTAGCGGTCCGTGCGCCCCACGAAACTGCGAAGGCGGGCCCGCGTAGGTCTCAACGCTGCGGAAATGCGGAAGGACATCGAGATAGGACCAGCCTTTGGCGCCAAGCGCAGCCCAGTCGTCAAAATCTTCTTGCTGGCCGCGGATATAGATGAGCCCGTTGATTGAGCTTGACCCGCCTAGTACACGCCCGCGCGGACAATCCATTTGGCGGCCGGCCATGCCGTCATCGGGTTCACTATGATACAAGTGCGACACGCGCCTGTTGTAGATTGACATGAAAT
>CAZNMV010000334.1:0-3971 GCA_964573835.1 uncultured Aestuariivita sp.
GAGCGCTGGATTGTGGATCCAGAGGTCCCCCGTTCAAGCCGGGGAGGCGGTACCACCATCCCCTTTCAGTCGATGGTCACACTTTGGCGCAGCGCGCCCGTGATGCGGTCATAGATCAGGATGCGGTCGTCGGTCGTCACGATGGCGAACCAGTCGGTGCCTTGCGTGACGGCGACGGCGCGCGCGCCGTCGGGCAGGGCGATTGTGTCGGGCAGCGCCGGGCCGCTGGCCGAGAAACGCATGACAAGCAGCGCTGTGATGACTATTACCCCGCCAATCATCACCGCCGTCAGCACCGTGACGAGGCGGCGCAGGAACCGCAGGTTGGGCGGTTCGGGCGGCAGGGCGGGATCGGAAAGGTCGGACATGGGCGAAAAGGTCCTCAGCTTCGTGATCGCGGACGCGCCGCCGCCCCGCCTTGATAAGGCCTTGGCGCGCGATGTGCCAGACGAGGCCGCGCTGTCGCGCACGCGGCTTGCCCGGCTGATCGCGGAAGGCGCGGTGGCGGTCAATGGCGCGGTCCTGACCAACCCCAAGGACCGTGTCACGGCGGGCGATCAGGTCACCATCGCCGTGGCCGAAGCCGATGAAAGCCATATCGGGCCAGAGGCCATCGCCCTCGACATCGTGTACGAGGATGCGGAGCTGATCGTGGTCAACAAGCCCGCGGGGCTTGTCGTGCACCCGGCCCCGGGCAGCCCCTACGGCACGCTGGTCAATGCGCTTTTGCATCATTGTGGCGACAGCCTGTCCGGCGTGGGCGGGGTGAAACGGCCCGGGATCGTGCACCGCATCGACAAGGACACGAGCGGTCTGCTCGTCGTCGCCAAGTCGGACGCGGCCCATGCCGGCCTTGCCGCCCAGTTCGAGGCGCACAGCGTCGAGCGCCGCTATCTCGCGCTGGCGCACGGCGTGCCCGACGCCGCCGATCCGCGCCTGCACGGTATTCGGGGCACCAGTTTCGAGGCGGGCGGCATCCTCAAGATCACCACGCAGCTGGCCCGGCACCGCACCGACCGTCAGAGGCAGGCGGTCACCTTCGCGGGGGGGCGCCATGCCGTGACGCGGGTGCGTGTCGACGAAAGCTTCGGCATGCCGCCCTGCCTGAGCCTGCTGCAATGCTGGCTGGAAACCGGGCGCACGCACCAGATCCGCGTGCATCTGGCCCATGCGGGCCATGGGCTGGTGGGCGACCCGGTCTATGGCGTGCGGCGGAAACTGTCCGAACGCGCGCTGGATGCCGCCGCGCGCGATGCCGTCGTGGCCTTTCCGCGCCAGGCCCTGCATGCCGCCACGCTGGGCTTCATTCATCCCGTGACGGGCGACGCCCTGCGGTTCGAGGCACCCTTGCCGGGGGACATGGGCGATCTTCTCGCCGCGCTCCGCCGGTCTGACATGAACAGCACATGCGCGTGAGCGCAGGGTCGTAATCCTTCCTTAAGGGGTATCATGCTCCAATATCGGAGGTGCGGCGCGTGACCCCCTTGAAGCGCGCTTGGGCGTACATATGTTAAGCCCATAAACATTGGGAGTGGGACACATGGCCAATTATGCAAATCTGCCCGCACCGTCGCCCGAAGGCGGCCTGAACCGGTATCTGCAGGAAATCCGCAAGTTTCCGCTGCTGGAACCGGAAGAGGAATACATGCTCGCCAAGCGCTGGGTCGAAGATCAGGACGCGGAAGCGGCGCATCGCATGGTGACCAGCCACCTGCGGCTCGCCGCCAAGATCGCCATGGGCTATCGCGGCTATGGTCTTCCCCAGGCGGAAGTGATTTCCGAGGCGAATGTGGGCCTGATGCAGGCGGTCAAGCGGTTCGATCCCGAAAAGGGCTTCCGCCTTGCGACCTATGCGATGTGGTGGATCCGCGCCTCGATCCAGGAATACATCCTGCGGTCGTGGAGCCTTGTGAAACTCGGCACCACTTCTGCGCAGAAGAAGCTGTTCTTCAACCTGCGCAAGGCAAAGGCAAAGATCGGCGCGCTGGAAGAAGGCGACCTGCATCCCGACAACGTCCGCCAGATCGCAACCGATCTGGGCGTGACCGAGGACGAGGTGATCTCGATGAACCGCCGGCTCTCGGGGGGCGATGCCTCGCTCAACGCCATGGTCGGGTCGGACGGCGACAGCACCATGCAGTGGCAGGACTGGCTCGAGGATGAGGATGCCGATCAGGCGGGCGATTACGAGGAACGCAACGAGATGGAAGCGCGGCGCGAATTGCTGGCGGCGTCCTTCGACGTGCTCAACGACCGCGAGAAGGACATCCTGACCCAGCGGCGGCTGGCCGACCAGCCAGTGACGCTCGAGGATCTGAGCAGCCAGTACGACGTCAGCCGCGAACGCATCCGCCAGATCGAGGTGCGCGCCTTCGAGAAACTGCAAAAGCGCATGCGCGAGCTGGCCCGCGAAAAAGGCATGCTGACCCCTGCGTGACCCCTCGCACGCACCTCGTGTCAGACGGAACGGCCCCGGTGCCTCCAGCCGGGGCCGTTTTCTTTCGCGCGCCCCGGGGTTATGCTGGGGACGGGAGGACGGATCATGGCAGGCGGATGGACGCGGGACGGCGCGGTGCAGGATCAGATCGACGCGTCGATCGCGGATGAACTGGCGCGGCTGAAGGCGCGGCGGGGTCCGGAGGGGGAGAGTTTCCGGAATTGCGCCGATTGCGACGAACCGATCCCGCAGGCGCGGCGCGAGGCGCTGCCGGGGGTGAAGCTGTGCATCGACTGCGCGGCAGACCGCCAGACCCGGCCACAGGCGCGCGGCGGGATCAACCGGCGCGGATCGAAGGAAAGCCAGTTGAAGTGACGGGTGTCCCGGGGTGGGACGGTGGTTGAAAGCGGGCCCGGCCTACAGCCCACCCCCTCACAACCCCAGCTTCGCCGCCACGATCTGGTTGACAGCCGCAGGGTTCGCCTTGCCGCCTGTGGCCTTCATCACCTGACCGACGAACCAGCCCGCAAGCTTGGGGTTGGCCTTGGCCTTTTCCACCTGCGCGGGGTTCTCGGCGATGACCTGATCGACGGCGGCCTCGATGGCGCCGGTGTCGGTGACCTGGCGCATGCCGCGCGCCTCGACGATCTGGGCGGGCTCGCCGCCTTCGGTATAGACGATCTCGAAGAGGTCCTTGGCGATCTTGCCCGAAATGTCGCCCTTGGCGATCAGGTCGATGATGCCGCCCAGCTGCGCCGGGCTGACGGGGGCGTCGGCGATGGCGCGGTCGTCCTTCTTCAGGCGGCCGAACAATTCGTTGATGACCCAGTTCGCGGCCTGCTTGCCGTCGCGGCCGCGGGCCACGTCTTCGAAATAGGCGGCCGATTCGACATCTGCGGTCAGCACGCTTGCGTCATAGTCGGTCAGGCCGAAGTCCTTGATGAACCGGGCTTTCTTTTCATCCGGCAGTTCCGGCAGACGGGCCTTGATGTCGTCGACCCAGGCCTGCTCGATCTCGAGCGGCATGAGGTCGGGGTCGGGGAAGTAGCGGTAGTCATGCGCTTCTTCCTTCGACCGCATCGACCGGGTTTCACCCTTGTCCGGATCATAGAGGCGGGTTTCCTGATCGACCTTGCCGCCGGCTTCGACGATGGCGATCTGGCGGCGCGCCTCGTATTCGATGGCCTGCTGGATGAACCGCATGGAGTTCATGTTCTTGATCTCGCAGCGCGTGCCCAGATGGCCGAAATCGCCGGTTTCCTGATAGCGTTCATAAGCGCCCGGCAGACAGATCGACACGTTGACGTCGGCGCGCATGTTGCCGTTTTGCATGTTGCCGTCGCAGGTGCCGAGATAGAGCAGGATCTGGCGCAGCTTCGCCAGATAGGCGGCGGCCTCTTCGGGGCCGCGGATATCGGGGCGGCTGACAATCTCCATCAGCGCGACGCCCGTGCGGTTGAGATCGACGAAGGACATGTTGGGGTCCATGTCGTGAATGGACTTGCCCGCGTCCTGCTCCATGTGGATGCGCTCG
>CAZNMV010000335.1:0-3958 GCA_964573835.1 uncultured Aestuariivita sp.
CCTTATCAACCCGTTGAGAAGGAACATGAAATCACCCGGGCGGTGCTGCAGGTCCTCGACGCGTTCAACCACCCGGTCGCGGTGGTGACGAAGGGCGCGCTGATCGAGCGGGATATCGACATTCTGGCGGGTATGGCCGCGCGCGGGCTGGCGCGGGTGGGGGTTTCGGTCACCACGCTCGACCCCGATCTGGCGCGGCGGATGGAGCCGCGCGCGCCGTCCCCCGCGCGGCGGTTGCAGATGATCGCGCGGCTGGCCGGGGCGGGGATACCCGTGCGGGTGATGGCATCACCGCTCGTGCCCGGGCTCACCGATCACGAGGTGGAACAGATTCTCTCGGCGGCGCGGGAGGCGGGGGCGACGACCGCAAGCTGGGTCATGCTGCGCTTGCCGCGCGAGGTGTCGGGGCTGTGGCAGGAGTGGCTGGCGCGGCACTATCCGGACCGGGCTGCCAAGGTCATCGCGCGGCTGCGCGAGATGCATGGCGGGCGCGATTATGATCCGCGCTGGGGGCACCGGATGCGGGGCGAGGGGCGCTATGCCGAACTGATGGCGCAGCGGTTCCGGGTGCATGCGCGCAGGCTTGGGCTGGATGCCGAAGCGCCGCCTTTGCGCTGCGATCTGTTCGCGGTGCCGCCGCGTGCGGGGGATCAGCTGAGCCTTTTCTGAGGGATGTCGCGCAATCCCTTGGAAAGGCGAAATAATCCGGAAAACCCGTATGCATAGCGCGTGCAGCAACCTATGCACAACCCGTGCATACGCCGAATGCCCCGGCAGGCCGCCCGCGCGTCAGTCGCGGCGACGGCGGCCGCGGCGTTCGCGGGCGGGCGCGCCTGCGCTGTCACCAGTGCCGTCGGCGGCCGAGCTGAACCCGCCGAGCCGCGCCGCGATCTCTTCAAGGTCGGGGCGGTCGCCGCGCGGGCGGCTGTCGAGCGCGTCGCGCATGTGGCGGAGGTGTTCGGGCGTCGTGCCACAGCAGCCGCCCACGATGCGCGCGCCGCAATTGCGCGCCATCACTGCGTAATCGGCCATCAGCTCGGGCGTGCCGTCGTAGTGGATATGGCCTTCGACATATTTCGGGATGCCGGCATTGCCCTTGGCCACGACGGGCCGGGTGCCGCCCTGCGCGGTGAAGCCGAGCACGGTGCGCAGAAGGTCGGACGCGCCGACGCCGCAATTGGCACCATAGGCCAGCGGCGGGTTGGGCAGGTCTTCGACCATCTGCGTCATCGCCGACGAGGTGACGCCCATCATCGTGCGGCCGGCGGTGTCGAAGCTCATGGTGCCGACCCAGGGCATGCGGGCCAGCGCGAAGGCCTCGGCGGCGGCGCGGTATTCCTCGGGCGCGCTGATGGTTTCCAGCCAGAGCACATCGGCCCCGCCTTCCTTGAGCGCCTCGGCCTGTTCGTGGAACATCTCGACCGCCAGCGCGTGGGACAGCGCGCCCACCGGTTCCATGATCTCGCCCGTCGGGCCGACCGAGGCGGCGACGATCACCTTGCGGCCCGCGCGGTCGGCCACCTCGCGGCCAAGCTCGGCGGCCACGCGGTTGAGTTCGCGCACGCGGCGGTGCGCGTCATGCAGTTTCAGCCGCGAGGCGTTGCCGCCGAAGGTATTGGTCAGGAACAGATCGCTGCCCGCATCGACCGCACCCTTGTAGAGCGCTGTGATCTTTTCGGGGTGCTCGACGTTCCACATCTCCGGCGCATCGCCCGACATCAGACCCATGTTGAAGAGGTTCGTGCCCGTCGCCCCGTCGGCGAGGATCACGTCATGGCTGGCCAGCATGGCGGAAAGGGCGTCGGTCATGGTCGCGTCTCCTGCGGTCGGTCCTTGACGCCCTGTCCCACGGGACAGGCGTTGCCGCAATGGCCATTCCGTGCAAGATGTTTATGAGGCGCACGCCAAGACGGCGGGGCAGGGCCCCGCCATCGGATTGCCGGTCAGGTGCGGGTCGGTGCGATCAGACCTCGGACATGATCTGGCGCTTTGCCTCGACCATGAGCTCGACCATCTTGGTGCGGATCGTGGTTTCGTCGGCCAGCGCGCCCAGATCGCCCGCGACCTTGCGATAGACGTCTTCGTCGCCCGCCTCCTGGAAGTCGGACTTCACCACGTCGACGGCATAAGCGGCGGCCTCATCGGCGGACTTGCCCATCAGCCCCGCGGCCCAGAGGCCCAGAAGCTTGTTGCGGCGCGCTTCGGCCTTGAACTGCATTTCGGCGTCATGGGCGAACTTGGCCTCGAAGGCGTTTTCGCGGTCATCGAACGTGGTCATGTCGGTGCCCTTCCTGCGGCGATCGGGAAACGTCTGGGGTTCATGTGCCACCGGGGGGCGCGCTTCGCAAGGGGCTGCGGCTTGCGGCAGACGGGGCCTTGGCTTATGAGGGCGCTTGATCCCCACCGGAAAGGTCGCCCATGTCCCGCCGCAAGAAGATTTACGAAGGCAAGGCGAAAATCCTCTATGAAGGTCCGGAACCGGGCACCATCGTACAGTACTTCAAGGACGATGCGACCGCCTTCAACGCCCAGAAGAAGGACGTGATCGAAGGCAAGGGCGTGCTGAACAACCGCCTGTGCGAATACTTCATGCTGGGGCTTCAGGGCGTGGGCGTGCCCACCCATTTCATCCGCCGCCTGAACATGCGCGAACAGCTTGTCCGGTCCTGCGAGATCATCCCGCTCGAGGTGATCGTGCGCAATTATGCCGCGGGCACGATGGCCAAGCGGCTGGGCATGGAAGAGGGCACGCAGCTGCCGCGCCCGATCGTGGAATATTGCCTCAAGGACGACAAGCTGGGCGACCCGCTGGTCACCGAGGAACATATCGCCGCCTTCGGCTGGGCCAGCCAGCAGGACATGGACGACGTCCTGAGCCTCGCACTGCGCGTGAACGACTTCATGGCGGGGGTGATGTATGCGGTGGGCATCCGGCTCATCGACTTCAAGATCGAGATCGGGCGCATTTATGACGGCGATTTCCAGCGCCTTGTCGTCGCCGACGAGATCAGCCCGGATTCCTGCCGCCTGTGGGATATCGAGACGGGCCGCAAGCTCGACAAGGATGTGTTCCGGCGCGATCTGGGCTCGCTCACCGATGCCTATTCCGAAGTGGCGCGGCGGCTGGGGCTGATCCCCAAGCCAAGCGCCACGATCACGAAACCCACGCTGATCAACTGAGAGCGCAGCGCCCGGTCGGCGCGGCAGGATTTGCGTATTTGGAACGAGAAGAAGCAGGGGGCCGCGAGACATGAAAGCGCGCGTGACAGTGATGCTGAAGACCGGTGTTCTGGACCCGCAGGGCGAGGCGGTGCGCCATGCGCTTGGTGCGATGGGGTTCGCAGGCGTCGAGGGCGTGCGGCAGGGCAAGGTGATCGAGCTTGATCTGGCCCCCGGCACGACCGAGCCCCAGGTGGCCGAGATGTGCGAGAAGCTTCTCGCCAACACGGTGATCGAAAGCTACCGCATCGAGATGCTGTGAGGGGGGCAGGCGCCATGAAAGCAGCTGTCGTCGTCTTTCCGGGATCGAACTGCGACCGCGATCTTGCGGTGGCCTTCCGCGCCGCGGGGGCCGAGGTTTCGATGGTCTGGCACAAGGATGCCGAATTGCCCGCGGGCACCGATATCGTTGGCGTTCCGGGGGGCTTTTCCTATGGAGATTACCTGCGCTGCGGCGCCATCGCGGCGCAATCGGCGATCTGCGGGGCGATCAAGGCGCACGCCGCGCGGGGCGGCTATGTGCTGGGCGTCTGCAACGGGTTTCAGGTGCTGACCGAGACGCGGCTGCTGCCCGGCGCGCTGCTGCGCAATGCGGGCCTGCGCTATGTCTGCAAGACCGTGCCCCTGAGGGTCGAGACCTCCGACAGCGTCTTCACCGAAGGCTACAACGCGGGCGACGTGATCGGCATTCCGATCGCACATCACGACGGCAATTATTATGCCGATGACGACACCATCG
>CAZNMV010000336.1:0-3956 GCA_964573835.1 uncultured Aestuariivita sp.
TGATGTTGTAGTTCAGCTCGCGGCTCAGCCCCTCGTAGAGCCGAAGCGCCAGATCGTAGAGCGCGACGCTTTCGGGATAGAAGTAATTCGACCGGCAGACGGTGGTGTTCCGCCCCGTATTGCCGCCGCCGATCCAGCCCTTTTCGATCACCGCGATCCGGGTCATCCCGTGCAGCTTCGCAAGGTAATAGGCGGTCGCCAGCCCATGCCCCCCGCCGCCCACGATCACCGCGTCATAGGCGGGTTTGGGCCGCGCCTTGGCCCAGACGGGCTGCCAGCCGCGATGGCCCCGCAGCGCCTCGCGCGCGAGGGTAAAGGCCGAATAGCGCATCAGCCGGCGACCCGCCGGGCATAATCGGCGAAGTCGCGCACCTGCGCGTCGGCCGGGTGCACCCCGGTGAAGCAATGGAGATAACCCGCCACCCGGCTCAGCCGCTGGTCGAGCGTTTCGTTCAGTTCCAGCGCGTAATAGCCGATCTGCTGGTAATACAGCACGCGCGCGCGGATATCGGCCTCGTCCTCAGCATATCCGTGGCGGCGGAACATGGCGGCGATCGCCTCGGTCCGCGCGGTGTCGGACCGGTCGATCACCCGGCGCACCCCATCGTCGCGCCGCGCCCATTCGCGCACCGCGAAATCCAGCCGGTGGTTGAAGCCGTCGGGGTCCACCACGCAGCGGAAGAAGTTGTTGACCGCGTCGATGATCGTGTCGGCTGGCCGTTCCGCATAGGCAATCAGGATGCCGGTATTCGTACGCTCCCACTCTGCCAGAAGCTGGGTGAGCAGGTCCTGCCGGTTGCCGAAATACCAGTAGAAGCTCGACCGCGACACCTCCATCCGTTCGGCAAGCGTGAGGATCTTCACCTGGTCCACCCCGTCGCGGATCAGCGTGTCGCGCGCCATGCGCAACCAGTCCTCGCGCGTGACGCGGGTATGGCCGGCCAGCGGTTCACGGTCGGGATCGTCGCGGTGCAGGATCGGGGTTTGCGTCGTCATGGCTCAGCTTTCCGGCGGGGCACCGCCTGCGGCAGTGCGGCGGTCGATGAAGGCGCGCAGCGCCTCGAGCCGGTCGGGCGGCGTCATCGGTTCGGGATCGGTGGCAAGGATGCGTTCCCAGACATCGGTCGCCCGCTGGTTCGCATCGCGCGCACCGCGGTCTGTCCAAGTGCCGAAATTGGCGTAGTCATGCACGACGGGTTCATAGAATTCCGTCGTGTAGCGTTCCATCGTCTGGGGCGCGGCGAAGAAATGGCCCTGCGGCGCCACCTGCGACAATGCGTTGGCAAAGCCGATCTCGTCCACCCCCGCCTTCGCACCGGCGCAAAGCTCGGCCACCATGTTCAGCACCTCGACATCCGTCACGATCTTTTCATAGGACACGGTCAGCCCCCCTTCCAGCCAGCCCGCCGCGTGGATGATGACCGTCGCCCCCGACAGAAGACAACCCCAGAGGCCAAGCTGGTTCTCGTTCGCCGCCTGCACGTCGTTGATGTTCGACGCCGAGCCTGCCGCCGACCGCCACGGCAGACCCAAGAGCCGCGCCATCTGTCCCGCCGCCAGCGAGGCCTGAAAATGCCGGGGCGTGCCGAAGGCGGGCGCGCCCGACTTCATGTCGACATTCGACGTGAAGGTGCCATAGCAGACCGGCGCGCCCGGGTTCACGAGCTGCGTCAGCGTGATCGAAGCAAGGCATTCGGCGTGGGACAGCGTGATCGCCCCCGCCACGGTGATCGGGGCCATTGCCCCCATCAGTGTGAAGGGGGTGACGATGCTCAGTTGGCCGTGGCGCGCGAAGTCGATCAGCCCCTGCGCCATCGGGATATCCAGCGTGCGGGGACTGTTGGTGTTGATGATCGTATAGGCGTGGGGCGACGCGCGGAAGGCCGCGTCATCAAGGCCCCGCGCAAGTGCAAGCATCTCGAAATTGTCCATCGCCTGCGGCGTGCCGCGCGCGAAAAGGAAGGGGAACTTGTCGGTCAGCTCCATCTGCGCGAGCATGGTGAAGTAGTGCCGCAGATGGGTCGGCACGTCCTGCGGTTCGACCGAGGGCGACATCATCTGGAAGACGTCGAAATGATGCGAGATCCGCGTGTAGTCGCGGAAATCCGACGCCGACCCGGGCCGCCGCCCGCGCCTCAGATCGGTGGCATGCGGCGCCCCGGCCCCCGGCTGGAAGGCCAGCGCCCCGAGTTCGAGCGTGATGTCCCGCCCGCGCGCCCCGGCGCGGCACTCGATCGACCGGGGCGCGGTGGCCAGCGCCGCCGCGACGATCTCGCGGCCGATATAGACCATCTCGCCCTCGACGCGCGCGCCGCCCGCGGCGTAGATCGCGCGTGCCTCCGGCAGGAGAACGCGCATGCCCAGCTCTTCAAGCGTGCGCAGCGCGGTCTCGTGCATGTTCGCGGCCTCGTCGTCGGAAAAGACCGACATGACCGGGAAGGGATTGCGCAACTGGCGGTAATTCACCGTGCGCGCGGGCGTGGCATCGCCGCCGCCGCGCCTGCGCCGGGTGCGGCGGGCTTCGCCCTCGGGGGCCTCGGTGATGGTCATCCGCGCATCGCCTTTCCCTGCGGGTCATGGGGCGACGGCGCGATCACCGTCGCCGCCCGTTCGACGCCCACGATATGGGTGGAAAGCGCGGTGCCCGGTGCCGCGCAGTCGCGATCCACCATCGCCATGGCAAGCGACCGGCCCAAAGTGTGCCCATATCCACCCGAGGTGACGAAACCCACAAGCCGCCCGTCTTGCCAGACCGGCTCGAACCCGCTGGCATCCGCGTCGCCCTCGGCCACGTCCAGCGTGACGACGACGCGCGCGGCACCTGCCTCGCGCTCCTTCAGCGCGGCCTCTTTCCCGATGAAATCCTTCGACCAGTCGATCCAGCGGTCCATGCCCGTCTCGCCCGGCGTGTAGCCTTGGGTGAATTCCCGGCTCCAGACGCCGAAGCTCTTCTCCAGCCGCAGCGACATCAGCGCGTTATAGCCGACCTCGCGCAGGCCCAGACCCTCGCCCGCGGCGATCAGCGTCCGGCGCAGCGCGATATGCTCCGCCGCGCTGCAATGGATCTCATAGCCCAACTCACCCGCCACCGACAGCCGCCCGACCTTGCAGCGCAAACGCCCTATGTCGAACGTCCCGCAGCCCATGAAGGGCAAGTCCGCAATGGGGCCGTCGGTCAGGCGTTCCATCACCTTGCGGCTGTTCGGCCCCGACAGCGAAAAGCCCACGACCGCGTCCGAGATGTCGCGCACGCTGACGCCCTCGGCCATATGCCCCTCGAACCAGCGCATGTGCCATTCGCGCAGGTAATACGATCCCATGATCCACCAGGTCCCGTCGCCCCAGTTGAAGACCGTCAGATCACCCTTGAGCCGCCCAGTCTCCGACAGCATGGGCGCAAGCTTTGCGCGCCCCGGTGCGGGCAGCTTCGACGCCATGACGCGGTCGAGCCACGCTTCGGCCCCCGGCCCCGTCACCTCGAACCGCGAAAAGCCCGAGATATCCAGAAGCCCGACCGCCTCGCGCGCCGCGCGGCATTCTTCGGCGACGATGTCATGGGCGTTCGAGCGTTTGAGCGTCGGCTTCTCCTCGAACCCGTCCGGCGCGAAGTAAAGCGGCACTTCAAGGCCATAGCTGACCCCCCAGCGCGCGCCCGCAGCCGTCATCTCGGAGTAAGCAGGCGCCATCTTCAGCGGCCGGCCCGCGGGCAGTTGTTCGTTCGGATAGGTCATCACGAAACGGCGGGTATAGAACTGGCCTGTCGTCTCCTTGATGAACCGCTTGTTCTGGGCGAAATCGCCGTATCGGGCCACGTCCATCGCCCAGGCATCGGCCTCGGGTTCGCCATGGATCATCCATTCCGCCAGCGTCTTGCCCACGCCGCCGCCCTGCAAAAAGCCCGCCATCACCGCGCAGGCGCACCAGTAGCCGCGCTTGCCGCGCACCGGCCCCACCAG
>CAZNMV010000337.1:0-3932 GCA_964573835.1 uncultured Aestuariivita sp.
TCGCGCGCAGCGAGGCCGCCATCGACCGCGCGCGCCGCGCGCTCGACCGCACAACGCTGACGACGCCGTTCGACCTGCGCGTGGCCGAGGTAAATGCAGAACTGTTTCAGACCGTCAGCCCAGGTCAGGCGATAATCCGTGCTGATGGCATCGCCGCTGCCGAGGTCGTGGCGCACCTGCCGATCGACAGTTTTCGCCGCCTTGTGGGAGATGCGCCTGACGGCATCAACCTTGCCAACCTGATGCGCGACCTGCCCGCCGCGCAGATCGCGGTAGCGCTCAGCCCGCTGTCGGACCCGACCCAAGTCTGGACCGCCCGCGTTGTCCGGATCGAAGGCGCGCTGGATGCCCGCGCGCGCACCGTCCCTGTCGTCGTCAGGGTGGAGGACCCCTATGAAGGCGCGGCCCCGCCCCGGCGCCTTCCACTGGTGCCCAACATGCAGGTGCAGCTTTCCTTCGCAGGCGCACCCCTGATAGGCGTCCTCGCAATCCCCGAGGCGGCGTTGCATGGGCGCATGGTGCTCGTCCTTGGCCCCGGCGATCTGCTGGAACTTCGCCCTGTCACTGCCGGTTTTGCACAAGACGGGTCGGTCGTCATAACCGAAGGGCTCACGCCCGGCGACCGCGTGGTGATCGACGATATCGCCCCGGCCATACCCGGCATGGCCCTGACGCCAATCGAGGCCGCGCCATGATCCGCTGGTTTACCGGACACTCGACGGCGGGCAACCTGCTTCTGCTGCTGTTCCTCGCTGCCGGTGCCTTTGCCGCGCCGGGTCTCTTGCGCGAAACCTTCCCGGATTTCCGCGCCGTCGAGGCCGAGATCACCGTGCCCTACCGGGGTGCGGCCGCCGAAGATGTGGAAACCGCGATCTGCGCGCCGCTGTGGGACGGGGTGCAGGGTGTCGAGGGTCTGGAGACCTTCACCTGCACGGCGCAGACCGGACGCGCGCGGGCCGTGGCGACCATGGCGCCTGGCAATGACGCGCTGCGCTTTGTCAATTCCCTACGCACCGAGGTATCGGCAATCGACACTTTCCCAGACCGCGCAGACCCGGCGGTCGTGCGTGAATTGCACCGGTCAGATCCCGTGACATCGGTTGCCATCTCGGGCGATCTGCCACTGGGCGAGCTGGATCTTTACGCCGACGCCCTGTTGGACCGACTGACCGCACTGCCCGGTGTTGCTCGCGTGACGCGCGGGGGCCTCGGCGCCCGGACACTCTCCGTCACCGCATCACGCGCCGTGCTCGACAGCCACGGGCTGACGCCCGCCGCCTTGGCCGCCGCCATCGCCGCGCAGAACATCGACCTGCCCGCAGGCACGCTCGAAGGGCCGGGCGCGGACCTGACACTGCGCTTCACCGCCGAACGCGACACGGCCACGGCGCTGGGCACGATCCCCGTGCTGGTGCTGTCGAATGGCGCGACCCTGACGCTGGGCGACGTGGCGGTGATCGAGGAACGGTTCGAGCCGCCACAGGACCGCGCCTTTGTCGACGGGGTGCCCGCGCTCGTGCTTGACGTGGCCAAGGCGCTCGATGCCGACGCGCTGCGCGTGCTGGACGGCGTCGCGGCCTTAGTTGACGCGGAAACCGCCCGACTGCCGGGCGCCATCACCGTCGAGGTGGTGCAGGACGTGACCTCCATCATCCGTGACCGACTGGTGATGCTGGTACAGAACGGGGTGATCGGGCTGGTGCTCGTCGTCGTGGTGATGAGCCTGTTCTTCCGCCCCGGCTTTGCGATCTGGGCCGCGATGGGTCTGCCCGTGGCCTTTGCGGGGGCTTTTGTCTGGATGGCAATGACCGGGCTCAGCCTGAACATGATGACACTGGTGGCGCTTCTGATGGCGATCGGGATCGTGATGGACGATTCCATCGTGATCGCGGATTCCATCGCTGTACACGCCGCCAAGGGCGCGACGGTGGAAACTGTGGCAGCAGGCGTCGCCGCCGTGGCACCCGGCGTGATCTCGTCCTTCCTGACGACGCTTGCCGTGTTCCTGCCTCTGGCCTTCCTCGCGGGCGAGTTGGGCGCCGTGCTCGAGGTTCTGCCGGTCGTGTTGCTGGCGGCGCTCGCCGCGTCGCTGATCGAGGCTTTTTTCATCCTGCCCCATCACCTGAAGGGTGGGATGAAGGACACTGTCCCCTCCCGCTTCCGCAAAGGCTTCGACGCGGGCTTTGACGCTTTTCGCGAAGGGGTCGGCGGTCTGGCCGATACCGCGATCAAGGCGCGCTGGCTGGTCGCAGGGCTGGCCATCGGTGCCTTGATCCTGACCGTAGGTGCGCTCGGTGGCGGCATGGTCAAGCGCGAAGCCATGCCCGAGATCGACGGCGACGTGCTCGAGGCGCGGCTGATGCTGCCTGCCGGCACCCCGCTGGCGCGCACGACCCAGGCAGTCGCACAGGTCGAGGCCGCGCTTGACCGCGTGAACGCTCGTCTGACACCCGAACAGCCCAAGGCGCAACCGCTGGTTATTCGCCGCATCACCCGTCTGGGCCGTAACCTGTCGGCGGGCGAGACCGGCGCCCATGTAGCCACCATCGCGGTGGACCTTCTGGGCGCCGAGACACGTAACAGCACGCTGGACGAGATCGTGTCGCTGTGGCGCGCAGAAATCGGACCGCTGCCCGGTGTCAACTCGCTGATCCTGACCGAGCCGGGGATCGGCCCGCAGGGGATTGCGGTGGAACTGCGTCTGACCCACCCAGACCTTGCGACACTAGAGGCCGCAGGTCGCGCGACTTTGGCGGAACTTGAAACCTACGCCGGGGTTCGCAACGCGATTGTTGACCTGCGCCCCGGTGCGCCTGAATTGCGGCTAAGCCTGTCGCAGGGCGCCGAGGCCCTAGGGCTGACCGCGACGGACGTGGCAAGCCAACTGCGGGCGGCCTTTCTTGGCACCCAGCTTTCGGAAATCCGGCGCGGCGATCTGGCTTGGGATCTTGAGGTGCGGCTGGCCGATGAGGACCGCACCACCCGCGCTGACCTGAGCCTTTTCGAAATCGCCCTACTCGGTGGCGGCACCGTGCCGCTGTCCAGCATCGCCACCATCGAAGAGGCACGCGGCTGGGGCTCCATCACCCGCCGCAACGGATTGCGCACGCTGACCATCGCTGCCGATGTGGACGGCCGTATCGGCAATGCAGACGCGATCACCGCCCGGTTGGCGGAGGGCTTCTTGCCCGGTCTGGCGGCCACCACCCACGGTCTTGGCTTTGACATCGGTGGTCAGGCCGCGAATTCTGCGGAAACCGTCGCCTCGATCCTACGCGGTTTTCTTATCGGGCTGGTGGGCATCTTCCTTGTGCTCAGCTTTCAGTTCCGCAGCTATGTGGAACCGCTGATTGTGATGATCACCATACCACTGGCGTTTCTGGGCGTGATCTGGGGTCATGTCCTGATGGGTTACAACATTTCTATGCCATCACTCGTGGGGGCGGCGTCACTGGCGGGGATCGTGGTGAACAACGCGATCCTTCTGGTCGGTGTGATAAATGATCGCCGCGCCGGCGGGCTTTCTGCCGCTAAGGCCGCCGGCGAGGCCGTGCGCGCCCGCTTCCGACCGATCTTCGTATCAGTTTCAACCACGATCATGGGAATGGCGCCCTTGCTGCTGGAAACCTCGACCCAGGCCCAGACGCTTAAACCGCTGGTCATCTCGGTCGTTTTCGGACTTTTGGCCTCGACGGTTCTGATCCTTCTGGTTTTGCCTGCATTCTACGCAGCGCTCGAGGACATAAGGCCTAGGAAGCAGGCCAACACGAGTGACCCGGAAAAGCACTGATCCCATTGGTATTCTTCCGAAAAAGAAAGCAACAACCCGACCTTATGGAGCCCCAACACTCAAAATTTCCACACTTTGGGCGAATGGCCGCTCTGGTGGACGTCGCAGGTGAGTGCCGGGCCTGCTTGGCTGGCGTCTTTGG
>CAZNMV010000338.1:0-3930 GCA_964573835.1 uncultured Aestuariivita sp.
GGTTGTTGACCACGATATGCATGGTGCCGCCGGTGCGGTGGCCGCGGATGCCCGACAGTTGCAGCCCTTCGGCCACGACGCCCTGACCCGCGAAGGCCGCGTCGCCGTGCAGCAGCACCGCCATCACCCGGGTGCGATCGGTGTCGCCGATCTGGTCTTGCTTGGCGCGGACCTTGCCCAGCACGACCGGGTTCACCGCTTCGAGGTGCGAGGGGTTCGCCGTCAGCGACAGGTGCACGACATTGCCGTCGAATTCCCGGTCGCTCGACGCGCCGAGGTGGTATTTCACGTCGCCCGATCCGTCGACTTCCTCGGGCTTGAAGCTGCCGCCCTGGAATTCGTTGAAGATCGCGCGGTAGGGCTTGCCCATCACGTTGGCCAGCACGTTCAGGCGGCCCCGGTGCGGCATCCCGATGACAATTTCCTGCAGGCCGAGGTTGCCGCCCCGCTTGATGATCTGTTCCATCGCGGGGATCAGCGCCTCGCCCCCGTCAAGACCGAAGCGCTTGGTGCCCATGTACTTGACGTGCAGGAACTTCTCGAAACCTTCCGCCTCGACCATCTTGTTCAGGATCGCCTTGCGCCCTTCGCGGGTGAAGGCGATCTCCTTGCCGTAGCCTTCGATGCGTTCCTTCAGCCAGGCGGCTTCCTCGGGGTCCGAGATGTGCATGTACTGCAGCGCGAAGGTGCCGCAATAGGTGCGTTTCACGATGTCGACGATCTGGCGGAGCGAGGCGATCTGCAACCCCAGCACGTTGTCGATGAAGATCGGACGGTCCATGTCGGCCTCGGAGAAGCCGTAGGATTTGGGTTCCAGTTCGGGATGCAGCGTCTGGTCGCGCATGCCCAGCGGGTCGATGTCGGCGATCAGGTGGCCCCGGATGCGGTAGGCTCGGATCAGCATGATCGCGCGGATGGAATCGAGCACCGCGCGCTTGATCTGCTCGTCGCTGACCTCCAGGCCGGTCTCGGCGGCCTTGGCGCGGATCTTCTCGCCCGCCGCCTTCACCTCGGTCGCGGCCTCGGCCCAGTCGCCGGTAAGTGCTGCGGTCAGATCGTCCGACGGCACCGGCGGCCAGTCGCGTCGCGCCCAGCTGGGGCCTTGCGCCTCGCGCTTCACGTCCAGTTCGGCGTCGCCCAGCGACCGGAAGAAGGCAGCCCAGGCTTCGTCCACCGCGCCGGGGTCGGCGGCAAAGCGGGCATACATCTGTTCCAGGTATTCGGCGTTGTGCCCCTGCATGAAGCTGGAGGCATGGAAGACGTCGTTGGGGGATTGCTCGGTCATTTTCTGGTCCTCCCGGGGATCAGGCTGCGGGGCCGCTGCCGTGGCGCGGCAGAGCGAAATAGTTGAAGGCAAGGAACGGATAGCGGCGGTAGGCCGCGAAAAGCTCGGGCGTCAGCGGCGGCCGCCCATAGGCCAGATCGAAGGCGGCGAAGACATCGTAGTCCATCACCTCGGTCAACCAGCGCATCATGCGGTCGGCCTCGCCCGCGTCGATGCTGTCGTCCCCGATCGCGCCCGCCTCGAACAGGATCACGGGGGCGTCGCGGCGCAGGGTGGCCTCGGCCCCGCGCAGGGCGGGAAACTCGAAGCCTTCCACGTCGATCTTGAGGAACTGCACCCGCGTCCCGCCGAGAAGATCGTCAAGGCGGCGCGCAGGCACCGTGATCGCCCGCGTCGCCCCCCGGTCCGCCCGGTCGGCGAGCGAGGAAAACCCCGGCTGGGCCAGGTTCTCGTAGAAGGTGACCTGCCCTTCGGTATCCGACACGGCGACGGCATGAACCGTCGCTTCGGGAAAGCTTTTCCGAAGAAGGGCGGCCTTGGCCGGGCTGGCCTCGACGATGATCAGCCGGCCTTTCGGGGCAAGGCGGCGCAGCTTTTGCGCGACCGACCCCAGATGCCCGCCCACGTCAAGGCAGGTCCAGTCCTGCCGGATCAGCCGCGCGAGCGCGGCGTCGATGAACCCGTCCTCGCGCCGCAGAAGGCCGAGTTCGGGGTGCCGCACCCCCCGCACACGCGCCCAAAGCCGCCGCAACCCCGTGACCGGCCCCGCGAGCGGCGAGACCGCCACCCGGTGCTTGAGGCGCAGGCCCAGAGGCAGGGCGGCATGGGCGGCGGCGGTGGTCACCCGATGGCTTCCAGAACGGCTTCGCCCAGAGAGGCCGGGCTTTCGGCGACAACGATCCCCGCGGCCTTCATCGCCTCGATCTTGTCCTCGGCGCCGCCCTTGCCGCCGGCGACGATGGCGCCCGCGTGGCCCATGCGGCGGCCCGGGGGGGCGGTGCGGCCCGCGATGAAGCCCGCAGTCGGCTTCCAGCGGCCTTTCTTCTTCTCGGAGGCAAGGAAGGCTGCCGCCTCTTCTTCCGCAGATCCACCGATTTCGCCGATCATGATGATCGCTTCGGTTTCATCATCGGCGAGGAACCATTCCAGCACGTCGATATGTTCGGTCCCCTTGATCGGGTCGCCGCCGATGCCCACGCAGGTCGACTGGCCAAGGCCCACATCGGTGGTCTGCTTGACCGCCTCGTAGGTCAGCGTGCCTGACCGCGACACGACACCCACCTTGCCGCGCTTGTGGATATGGCCCGGCATGATGCCGATCTTGCAGGCGTCGGGCGTGATCACGCCGGGGCAGTTCGGCCCGATCAGGCGCGAAGACGACCCTTCCAGCGCGCGCTTCACGGTCATCATGTCGAGGACCGGAATGCCTTCCGTGATGCAGACGATGACCTCCATCTGCGCGTCGATGGCCTCCAGGATCGAATCCGCCGCGAAGGGGGGCGGCACGTAGATCACGGTGGCGTTCGCCCCGGTGGCATGCTTTGCCTCGTGGACCGAATTGAAGACCGGCAGGTTGAGATGCGTCATGCCGCCTTTGCCCGGCGTCACGCCGCCCACCATCTTGGTGCCGTAGGCGATCGCCTGTTCGGAGTGAAAGGTCCCCTGCGAGCCGGTGAAGCCCTGACAGATGACTTTGGTGTTTTCGTCGATAAGAACGGCCATGCCGTATGTTCCTTGTCCTTTGGGGTGGGTCTGACCCACCGAAATCCCCGGAGAGGCGGGACGACGCCCGCCCCGGCAATCAGCCCTTGACCGCCTTCACGATCTTCTCGGCTCCGTCCCGCAGGTTGTCGGCCGCGATGACGTTGAGACCGCTCTCGGCGATGATCGCCTTGCCCTTCTCGACGTTCGTGCCTTCCAGGCGCACGACCAGCGGCACCTTCAGGCCCACTTCCTTCACCGCCGCGATCACGCCTTCCGCGATCACATCGCAGCGCATGATGCCGCCGAAGATGTTGACGAGGATGCCTTTGACGTTGGGGTCGCTGGTGATGATCTTGAAGGCTTCGGTCACCTTCTCCTTCGTGGCACCACCGCCTACGTCGAGGAAGTTGGCAGGCTCCGCCCCATAGAGCTTGATGATGTCCATCGTCGCCATGGCCAGGCCCGCGCCGTTCACCATGCACCCGATCTCGCCGTCGAGCGCGATGTAGTTCAGGTCATACTTGGACGCTTCGAGCTCTTTCGGGTCTTCTTCCGTCGTGTCGCGCAGTTCGGCGATGTCGGCATGGCGGTAGATCGCGTTGCCGTCGAAGCCCATCTTGGCGTCAAGGCATTTCAGATCGCCCGCATCCGTCACGATCAGCGGGTTGATCTCGAGCATCTCCATGTCCTTGTCGGTGAAGAGCTTGTAGAGCGTGCCCATCAGGCCCACGCATTGCTTCACCTGCTTGCCGTCCAGCCCCAGCGCGAAGGCGATGCGGCGGCCGTGATAGGGCTGGTAGCCCGTCACCGGATCGACGGCGAAGGACAGGATCTTCTCGGGCGTGTGGGCCGCGACTTCCTCGATGTCCATGCCGCCTTCGGTCGAACATACGAATGAAATCCGCGAGGTGGAGCGGTCGACCAGAAGCGCGAGATACAAC
>CAZNMV010000339.1:0-3911 GCA_964573835.1 uncultured Aestuariivita sp.
GCCGCGCGGGCTGGTGCGACACCAGAAGCAGCGTTGCGCGCGCGGGCGGTTCTTCCAGCATCTTCAGAAGCGCATTGGCGGCTGCCGTGTTCATCTCGTCCGCGGCATCGACGATGACGACGCGCCGTCCGCCATCGGCGGCGGAAAGCCCGAAGAAGCGGTGCAGGTCGCGTACGTCCTCGACCGCGATGACGTCGCGCAGCCTGCCCTTGTCGTTCAGGCTCCGCGTCACCAGCGCCAGCCCCGGTTCGGACCGCGCGAGAAGGCGGCGCGCCACCGGGTGATCGGGCGCGATGTCGAGCGTCGCGGGCGGGGGCGGCGCGCCGAACAGGCCGTCATCCTCTTGCGGAGGGGTGGCGAGAAGGAAGCGCGCGATACGCCAGGCGAGCGTCGCCTTGCCCACACCGCGCGGCCCCGTCAGCAGCCAGCCGTGGTGCAGCCTGCCGCTGGCATAGGCGGTCAGGAATTCGGCCTCGGCCCCGGTCTGGCCCAGAAGCTGCGCGGTCTCGCGCGGGTGAGGGGCGCCGGGGATCTGGTCGGGCAGGGGAAGGTCGGGATCGGTCATACCCCGTGATCTAGCAGCCTGCGCGGCGCGCGCAAACCGCGATCATGCCGGGGTCCGTGCCGCCAGCGCGGGGGCAACCGCCGCCTGCACGCGGGCGGCGATGCTGTCTTCGGGGCCGGTGCCGTCGATCACGCGGAACCGGTCGGGCTGCGTGCGGGCAAGATCGAGAAAGGCCGCCCGCATCCTGTGCTGCATGTCGGCGCCGAAATCCTCGAACCGTTCCTCGTGCCCCCTGCGGGCGCGGGCGCGCGAGAGGCCTATGTCGGGGTCGATGTCGATGAGGATGGTCAGGTCGGGTTCGCGTCCGATCATCAGGTCGTGCAGCCGGTCGACAACGCCGCGCAGATCGCCGCGCGTCGCGCCCTGATAGACGCGGGTGGAATCGGCGAAGCGGTCGCAGACCACAATCCGGCCCGCCGCCAGCGCCGGACCGATCACGCGTTCGAGGTGATCGCGGCGCGCGGCGGTGAAGAGCAGGATTTCCGTCTCGGGCGACCAGCGGTCGGGATCGCCTTCAAGGACAAGGGCCCGGATATCCTCGGCCCCCGGCGATCCTCCGGGCTCGCGGGTGTGCAGCACATCATGCCCGCCTGCGCGCAGGGCGTCCGCCAGACGACGCGCCTGTGTCGACTTGCCCGACCCGTCGATGCCTTCGAAGCTGATGAAGAGGCCCTGACCGGTCACATCGTCGTCTCGGGCCCGGCGGCGAGGCGCGACAGCAGGCTCTGCGCAACCGTCGTGATCCGCACGAGAAAGCCGCCCCGGTCGACCGCGTTGGCCGCGACCAGCGGCACGCGCATCTCGGGCAGGCCTTCGGGGGCGAAGATCAGTTCGCCCAGCACCTGCCCCGCCGCGATCGGGGCCGCGACGGGCCCGGTGAAGACCACCTCGCCCGACAGACCGGCCGCGGCGACCACGGGGACAAGAGACACGACATCTTCCTGCGGGACCAGGGTCACCGATCGCTCGGCCCCCATCCAGACGGGCGCTTCGGCAAGCGGGGTTCCGGCGCTGGCGATTTCGCGTTTGGTGAACTGGCGAAAGGACCAGTTGATCAGCGCCTCGGATTCGCGGGCGCGGTCCTGCGCGGTGTCGAGCCCCGAGATCACGAAGATCACCCGGCGGTCGCCCTGCTTGGCCGAGCCTACAAGCCCGAAGCCCGCTTCCCGGGTATGCCCGGTCTTGAGCCCGTCAGCCCCGATGCCAAGCCCGAGGATCGGGTTGCGGTTCTGCACGTTCTTCGGGGCGCGGCCGTCGAATTCGAACGTCTCTTCGGCGAAGAGCGGATAGAATTCGGGGAAATCCTCGATCAGGCGCTCGGCCACGATGGCGAGATCGCGCATCGACATCACATGGCCCGCCTGCGGCCAGCCGGTGGAATTCATGAAGACCGAACTCGTCAGGCCCATCTGCTGGCCGCGCTGGGTCATCAGCCGGGAAAAGCCTGCCTCGGTTCCGTCCGGGCTCAGCGCTTCGGCCAGCACGACGCAGGCGTCGTTGCCCGACAACACGATGATGCCGCGGATCAGATCCTCGACCGTGACGCGGTCGGTGGTGTCGAGGAACATGGTCGAGCCGCCGAAGGACATCGCGTGTTCGGACACCGGAAGCCGTTCGTCGAGCGTGAGCCGCCCGTCGCGCACCGCCTCGAACGCCATGTAGAGCGTCATCAGCTTCGACATCGACGCCGGCGGCAGCGGCACATCGGCGTTCTTGGCCAGAAGCACGGTGCCGGTGGTCTGGTCGACCACGATGGCCGACCCGGCCTTGGTGTCGTAGGCGCGTGCGGGAAGTGCCGTCAGCGCGACGGCGGCGGCAAGGACGAGGTGCTGCAGCTTGATCACGGGGGCGGTCCTCCTTCTTCGGGGTCAGTTGGTGACGGGATAAGCGTCGGTGAAGCCGACCTCTTTCACCTGTTTGAGCAGCGTGCTGCGTTCCGATGCGCTTTGCGCGGGGCCGACGAGGACGCGCCAGAACGACCGTCCGTTGGCCGTCTGGGCCAGCACGGTGGGCACCATTCCGGCATTGCGCATCATGGCGGCCGTGTTCTCTGCGTTCTTCTCGATGCTGAAGATGCCGATCTGGATGAAGGGCTTGTCGAGCGATGAGGCGGCGCGCGGGGCAGCCGGCGCCGGGGCGGGGGCCGCCGCGGCAGTGACATCGGGCGCGGGTGTGTCGAGCACCGATGCCGCCGCCGCGACGGGGTCGAGCGTCTGTTCGGTGATTTCCTCTGCCGTCTCGATAAGGTCGACATCTTCCGGCGGGGGCACGGCGTCGGGCACGCTTTCGCGGCGCAGTGCCGTGACGTTCAGCTGCACCGGCGCGCCCGCCAGCATCCCCAGCGCCGCTGCCGCGTCGGACGAGGTCTGCAGCCGCGGCCCCGGAATGTCGCGTTCGCGCCGGAACAGCGCGCCGATCACGAACTTGCCGTTGGCGGAATTGCGGATGATGACGCGTTCGGGATCGACCACGTCGGGATGCGCGACCCAGACCCCGCCGAGCGAAGGCCGTCCGTCCCAGAGCCCGGCTTCGGTGACCTGGAAGACCTCGGGCGCCTCGACGTCGCGTTCGACAAGCCGGGTCGATGTGCTGGGGGTGGCCGTTCCTTCGGCCGCGCGGTCCTTCGGCTGGAGGAAGGCCAGCCCCTGCGGCGGGTTCTCGCAGCCTGCCAGCAGTACGGCGACCGCGATAAACCCGAAGGCTCTGGTCGGAAAACGTCGCTTCGTCATGTCGTTGCCCTTGCCTGCATGTCTGGCGCATTCTTGCGCTTCTGGCCCCGTCCGGCCCGGGGGCGGCAGGGCATTTGGTTCACATGACGTGAAGAATACCGCCAGAGCGCCTCGAAGGGAAGCGCGCGGCGCGCGCGTCGGCAAATTTCCCCGTCAGCCGCGCCGCTCTTCCGCCTTGCCCAGCGGAGCGCAGCGGCTTAGACCGGCGGCAGGCCCCAGGCACCGGGGAGGTGGCAGAGCGGTCGAATGCGGCGGTCTTGAAAACCGTTGGGCGTGAAAGCGTCCCCAGGGTTCGAATCCCTGTCTCCCCGCCACCCACCCCTGTCTCTGCCACCAGTTTACGGTTTTCGTGGATAATCCCGCGCAATTTCCGTGGCTTGCAGGCCCTGCTCTTGCGGTGAGACGGCGCATTCCACCCTTTCCTCTGTCATTCGTCCGGCCAGTCTCAGCGGCTGCTGGGCCTCGGTTCGGTTTCACCCGCGCTTTCAAAGAACAGGGAATTTACAGGGAATTTGCTTCATTTTCGACTGTCGCCATGCCCGGCAGTGGCTGACGTGAATCGGAGCCTGCCCCGGAAGTTTTGGATTTCAGCGCTTGTTGAGATTGAGAGCCCCAAG
>CAZNMV010000340.1:0-3895 GCA_964573835.1 uncultured Aestuariivita sp.
GATCACCCGTCGAAACCGCATCCTGCGATGATCCAGGCAGCACTTGCCGAAACCGGCGTGGCGGCGGAAGACGCGGTGATGATCGGCGACACCAGTTTCGACATGGAGATGGCGCGCGCCGCGGGCGTGCGCGCGCTGGCGGTGACCTGGGGCTATCACCCGCGCGCCGCGCTGGGCGCCGCCCACCGCAGTGTCGACAGCGTCGCCGACCTGCGCCATGCTATCGAGACGATCTGGACGGTGCCCGCATGACGGGCTGGGCTGCGAAACGGTTCTGGCGCGAAGCGTCTGCCGTCGAGGATGCAGGCGGCTTCGCCATCGCGCTCGACGGACGGCTTGTGCGGACGCCCGCCAAGGCCGCGCTGGTCGTGCCGACGCGGGCGCTGGCCCGGGCCATCGCTGCGGAATGGGATGCGCAGGGCGATCAGGTCCGCCCCGAAACCATGCCCTTCACCCGCACCGCCAATTCCGCCATCGACAAGGTGGCGCATCAGCGGGCGGAAGTGGCGGCGATGCTGGCGGAATACGGCGACAGCGACCTTGTCTGCTATCGTGCCGAAGGCCCCGAAGGCCTTGTCGCGCGGCAGGCCGAGGCCTGGGACCCGGTGCTGGACTGGCTTGCGGCGCAATACGGCGCGCGGCTGGTTTCGCGCCGCGGTGTCATCCATGCGGCGCAGGATGCGCAGGCCTTGCAGCGTCTGGCCGACAGGGTGCACGCGCTCGATCCCTTCGCGCTGGCCGCCTTTCACGATCTGGTCGCGCTGACCGGGTCGCTCGCCCTTGCCTTCGCCGCCGCAGAGGACTGGCGCGATGCCCAGGATATCTGGGATATGTCGCGCATCGACGAGGACTGGCAGGAAGACCACTGGGGCCCCGATGACGAGGCGCGGGCGACAGCCGATCTGCGGCGCGGCGCGTTCCTGTCGGCAAAGGCCTTTTGGGATGCGCTGCGCGCCACCGATTGACGCAAATGCGCAGCCTGCAGGCGGGCGCTACGTCAACCCATCGTTTTCAGTTGCCCAAGCCTTGACCTTTGGTGATGAATCGGCCCAATCTCGCAGCACTGAGGGGGGGTAAACCCCTTTTCGGGTGTTTCAACATCGATCCAACGCGATCGGATGAACCGCCGCTGTCACCGGGGCGGAAAACCAGGAAGAGGTACACATGAACAAGACTATCCTTTTGGGCGCATTGACCGTCGCCGGTCTTGCGGCAGGGGCTGCCGCAGCGGGCACGATGGATGACGTCAAGGCGCGCGGCACGCTGAAGTGCGGGTCGAACGAAGGTCTGGCCGGTTTCGCAGCGCCGGATGCGAACGGCGTCTGGAACGGCTTTGACGTTTCGCTGTGCCGTGCCATCGCCGCAGCCGTGCTGGGTGACCCTCAGGCCGTGGAATTCGTTCCGCTCACCAGCCAGACGCGCTTCACCGCGCTTGCCGCAGGCGAAGTCGATGTGCTGATCCGCAACTCGACATGGACCTATTCGCGCGACACCGACCTCAAGCTCGACTTCAAGGGCGTCAACTACTATGACGGTCAGGGCTTCATGGTTCCCAAGGCGCTGGGCGTGTCCTCGGCCAAGGAACTGGACGGCGCGACCGTCTGCATCCAGACCGGGACCACGACCGAACTGAACCTCGCGGACTTCTTCCGTGTGAACAACATCAGCTACGAGCCCGTTCCGGTTGCGACGAACGCAGAAGGCCAGCAGCAGTACCTCGCCGGCGCCTGCGACGTCTACACCACGGACGTTTCGGGTCTGGCCGCCACCCGCGCAACCTTCGAAGCGCCGGGCGATCACGTGATCCTGCCCGAAGTCGTCTCGAAAGAGCCTCTCGGCCCGGTGGTCCGTCATGGCGACAATGAATGGGGCGACGTCGTCGGCTGGACGCTCAACCTGCTGATCGCGGCAGAAGAGCTGGGCATCTCGTCGACCAACGTCACCGAGCTTGCCGCTGCTCCGACCTCGAACCCCGAGATCAACCGTATCCTCGGCACCGAAGGTGAACTCGGCGCGATGATGGGCCTCGACAAGGATTGGGCCGTGCGCGTCATCAGCGCCGTGGGCAACTACGGCGAAGTCTTCGAGCGCAACATCGGCGAAGCGACGCCCGTCGGCCTCGCACGCGGTCTGAACGCGCAGTGGACGAACGGCGGTCTGCTCTACTCGCCGCCCTTCCGCTGATACACAGCGATCGGGCGCGGTCCTTCGGGACCGCGCCCACCCTTTCATGAGATCCCTGACTGGTCCGGGCCGAGGCAAACCCTCGTTGTGCCCATAGCCCGACGTATTCAGAATTCAGGAGCATCAATGGCCGACATGTCCGCACCGCCGCGTGAAGCGTTCCGACTGAGTCAGCTTCTTTACGACGCGCGCTACCGGTCGCTCACCATTCAGGTGATCGCGTCCATGCTGATCATGCTGATGCTGGTCGAACTGGTGAACAACACGGTCACCAACCTCGCGGCGCTGGGCAAGGACATCAATTTCGGTTTTCTCTGGTCGACGGCCGGATACGACATCAATCAGCAGATCATTCCCTTCTCATCGCAGGACACGCATGCGCGTGCGGCGTTTGTGGGCATTCTCAACACGCTGGTCGTCGCGGTCCTGGGCTGTATCCTCGCCACGATCATCGGGGTTCTGGTCGGCGTGCTGCGGCTGTCGAAGAACTGGCTCGTCTCGCGCCTGATGGGCGTTTACGTCGAGGCGATGCGGAACACACCGCTGCTCATCTGGATCCTCATCGTCTTCGCGGTGATGACCGAAGCCACCCCCCAGCCGCGCGAATTCCGCGAAGGCGGAAGCGCCTCGATGATCCTGTGGGACAGCGTTGCGATCTCGAACCGCGGCGTCTATATTCCGCGCCCCGTCTGGGGCGAAGGGTCGGGTATCGTCATCGGCGTCTTCATCCTGTCGATCATCGGCATCTTCGTGCTGCGCGCCTATGCGCGGCGGCGCCAGGAGGCGACGGGCGATCAGTTGCCCGTGCTCTGGATGTCGCTGGGGCTGTTCTTCGTGCCCACGCTTCTGGCCTTTTTCATCTTCGGCAGGCCCGTCACGCTGGAATTGCCCGAACTCGGCGGGTTCAACTTCGCCGGCGGGATCCAGGTGCGCAATTCGTTCATCGCGCTCTGGCTGGCGCTGTCGCTCTATACCTCGGCCTTCATCGCCGAGAACGTGCGGGGCGGCATCCTGGCGATTTCGAGGGGGCAGACCGAAGCGTCATTCGCGCTGGGCCTGCGCCCGAACCGGACGATGCAGCTGGTGATCCTGCCGCAGGCGCTGCGCGTGATCATCCCGCCGCTGATCTCGCAGTATCTAAACCTGACCAAGAATTCCTCGCTCGCCATCGCGGTGGGCTACATGGACGTGCGCTCGACGCTCGGGGGGATCACGATCAACCAGACCGGCCGCGAGCTTGAGGGGATGTTGCTTCTGGGCATCTTCTACCTGATCACGAGCCTGATCATTTCGTCCTTCATGAACCTCTACAATTCCAGCGTGAAGCTGAAGGAGCGGTGAGATGAGCGAGACGAACGCCCAGACCGTCGGCTTCGTCCGGGGACAGATGCTGCCGCCGGCACCACCGCCCACGGGGCAGTCCGGCGCGGTCCGGTGGATACAGGAGAACCTGCTCTCCACCAAGCTCAACGCGATCCTGACGATGCTGTCGCTTGTCGTGATCTGGTGGCTTCTGTCGTCGATCCTGCCCTGGACGCTGAACGGCATCTGGAATGCAGGCTCGCTTGCGGAATGCCGCGAAATCCGCGACGCGCGCGGGCTGGAAAGCGCGGCCTGCTGGGCCGTGATCAACGAACGCTGGCTGCAGATGCTGTTCGGCTTCTACCCGATCGACGCGCGCCTTCTGGCGACGCTCTTCTACAGTGATCAG
>CAZNMV010000341.1:0-3842 GCA_964573835.1 uncultured Aestuariivita sp.
TCAACGGCCACGCCATCGAGGTGCGCATCAACGCCGAGAAACTGCCGAACTTCGCGCCCTCGCCCGGGCGGATCACGCAGTATCACGCGCCCGGGGGGCTCGGCGTGCGGATGGATTCCGCGCTTTATGACGGGTATCGCATCCCGCCCTATTACGACAGCCTGATCGGCAAGCTCATCGTGCATGGCCGCGACCGGCCCGAGGCGCTGGCACGGCTGGCCCGCGCACTGAGCGAGCTGATCGTGGACGGGGTCGACACGACGATCCCGCTGTTCCATGCCTTGCTGGCCGAGCCGGACATCCAGGCGGGGCGCTACAACATCCACTGGCTGGAGCGCTGGCTTGAGGACAACCTGCAGCCGCAGTGACCCGGCCCCGGCACGGGAAGGGCGGCGGGCATGACGCTGACGCCCGAGCTGCTGCTGCATGGCTATTCCATCGGCATCTTCCCCATGGCCGAGGCGCGCGACGACCCTGATATCTTCTGGGTCGATCCGCGGCGGCGCGGCATCATCCCACTCGACGGGTTCCGCATCTCGCGCTCGCTGGCCCGGGCGATCCGGTCCGGGCGGTTGGACGTGAGTGTCAACCGCGACTTCGCGGGCGTTGTCGATGGCTGCGCCGAACGGAACGAGACCTGGATCAACGGCGAGATCCGCGATCTCTATGTCGCGCTGCACCGGCTGGGCCATGCCCATTCGGTCGAGGTCTGGGATGGCGACGATCTGGCCGGAGGGGTCTACGGCGTTGCGCTGGGCGCGGCGTTCTTCGGGGAAAGCATGTTCTCGCGCCGACGCGACGCGTCGAAGATCGCGCTGGCGCATCTGGTGGACCGGCTGCGGCGGGCGGGCTTCACGCTCTTCGACACGCAGTTCGTGACCGCGCATCTTGCGTCATTGGGCGGGGTGGAGATCACCCGCGCCGAATACCAGCGGCGCCTGACGGTGGCCCTTGCCAAGACCGCGGATTTCACCGCGCCCCCTGTCGGCAGCGGTCACGACGTGATGCAGCGCAACACCCAGACATCATAGCGGGCATGGTCAAGCGCGTTGAGCGCGGGCGCCGATGCGATCATCCAGCCGGTGAAGATCGCCCCTTCGACCCCTGGCACCCGGATCACCAGATAGGCATAGGCGTCGCCCGCCGGGTTGCCATCGGGATAGCGGCATTCCGAAACCCCGACATCAAGCCCGAAGATCTGCCCCGTCGCTCCCGTCGGCACTTCGAGGTCGATGACCACTCCGCTGACCTTGTCGAGCCCGCGCAGAACCGCGCCGGTGCCAATGGCGGCCTGCAGACGCGTCTCTTCGATCGCCTCTTCGGTGATCGTGCTGTCTTCCTGCGGGCCTTGCGTCTCTTCGGTGGTCTGGCCGAAGACGATCTGGGCCTGCGCCGCGCCCGGGGCGAGGAGCGCGAGCACACAAAAGAGCGCGCGGATCACTCGGCGTTCCCGTCGCCGCTGACGAATTTCAGAAGCAGCGAAATCAGGCTGACCGCGCCCTGAGTGTCGAGGATTTCATCGCCCGGCGCGAAGTAGAAGGGTGACCCGCCCGGCATGATCTCGACAAAGTTTCCGCCGAGGAGCCCTTCGGACGACACCACGATCGCGCTGTCGTCGGGAATCTCGATCCCCTGCGCGACGCTGAAGCGGGTGTCGGCGCGATAGGTTTCAGGGTTGAGTGTGATGCCCGTCACCGTGCCCACCTTGACGCCCGCCAGCCGGACATCGGTGCCCACGCTGACCCCGTCGAGCGACCGGAAGGAGGCATTCAGTACATAACCCGAAGGTCCTGCCGACAGGCCCGTCGCCTGCCCGGCATAGACGGCAAAGGCGATGGCGCCGGCCAGAACGACGCCGCCGACAAGGACTTCGGTGGTGGAATGGCCGGACATGTCGCAGCTCCTATTCCGGGCGCCAGGCCTCGTAGTCGCGCCGCTCGGCAGGATCGGCACGGCGGATCGACCCCGCCGGCGCATAGGCAAGCGGCGTGCCTGTCAGGTTTTCCTGGTGGGGCTTTTCCCAAACCTTGCGCGCCAGCGGCTTCTCGCTGGGCGGTTCGTCCCAGGTGCGGTGCAGCCAGCCATGCCAGTCGGGGCTGACGCGGCTCGCCTCGGCCTCGCCGTTGAAGATGACCCAGCGGCGGCTGTCGTCTTTTGTCCGGTAGAAGATGTTGCCTTCGGTATCCTCGCCCACGCGGACGCCCTTGCGCCAAGTCAAAAACTGCGTGTTCAGCGTCTGGCCGTTCCACCATGTCACGGCACGAAGAAGGGTGGTGAGAATGCCCATGTCAGGCCTCCGGACTGCGTTGCGGCAGATATGGCGGAAAGCGGGGCCGAGGTCCAGAGCGGCGACCGGGACATGGGGGCGCAGGGGGATTTAATCACTTCTTGACGTTCGGGAGATATGGCTCTGGAGGCGGAACCTTGAAATCACGCGGCTGCCCTGTCATATTGGAAAGCGCAACAGGGCAACGGCATGGACACGCAAAGATGAAACGACTTCTCGAAGGCATGGGCAACGGCTGAACGTGGCCGCGCGGCACGACAGGCGCGCTGCCACTGTTGCCTGGATTGTAGCTACCGCGTTCCTTCTTGTCGGTCTTTCAGCGCTTCTTCCCTATGCTGCTGACGGCCTGCGGATCGTCTATCAACAATTCCCCGAGAACCCGTCCCCCCGATACATCACCTTCGCAACCATCCTCGGTGCGATCGTTGCCCTGATTGGCGTGATCGCAGCGCTTCTGACCTTCACGATAAGCAGTCGCGCGAACCGTGTCGCCCAGCGCAAACAGCATACGATCACCATACTTCTGGACACGCGGCTGTCGGACCAGTTCCAGATAATCAACACGATGCGCAAGGCCGTCTACCCGCCGGGCGAAACCGTCGATACCACTGTTTTCTATGCCGATTACAAGGCTCCATATGCGCCCGCACGGAATTCTGCGACCTGCCGCAGACGGGGTGCCGAGGCGCTGGTCTCTCTGCTCAACTACTACGAGTTTCTGGCCGTGGGACTGGATCAGGGCGATCTGGACGAAACCATGCTGCGAAAGACGGTCCGTGGCATCATGTGCCGCCTCGTGGACGACGCGCGCGAGGTCATCGCGTCCGAACGGCGCAAGAACGACAAGACGTTCGAACATCTTGCAGCACTTTACGCCGATTGGCGCGATCCGGATGCGGTGGACTCTGCAAGGTTGCCGAACGAACGCCCCATCCCCGCCTGAACGTCAGGGCAGAACTGCCGTCACCTCGATCTCGATGCGGTATTTCGGGTCGATCAGGCCGCATTCGATCATCGTGGCCGCCGGCGGGTTGGCGCCGAAGGTCGCGGCCAGGATCGGCCAGCAGGGTTCGAATTCGGCCGCGTCGGGCAGCATGTAGGTGACGCGCACGACGTGTTCCCAGCCGCAGCCTGCCTCGGCCAGCGCCCGGCCGATGACGTCGAGCGCCGAGCGGCACTGCGTGACCACATCGTCACCCTGCCCCACCGTGCCCGCGACATGGACGAAGCCGCCCGCCACCACCGCCCGGCAATAGCCGAGTTTCGCCTCGAAAGCCCCGCCCGAGGAAATGCGCCGGATCGTCATGCCTTTGTCCCTTTCTCACGAAAAAGGGCGGACCGGCGGCCCGCCCCGTATTGTCTTTCGCCCCGCGCGTCAGCCCGCGCTGGCCTCTTCCTTGCCTTCGGCATGGATCATCAGCGGGCCCGCATCGGACATCACCGCTTCCTCGTTGACGACGACCTTGGTCACGCTGTCGAGGCTCGGCAGATCGAACATCGTGTCGAGCAGGATGTCTTCCAGGATCGACCGCAGACCGCGCGCGCCGGTCTTGCG
>CAZNMV010000342.1:0-3798 GCA_964573835.1 uncultured Aestuariivita sp.
AACAGGATCGCCGCATCGAAGCCATAGCGCCGGATCGGCTGCAGCGTCACTTCGGCCGCAAGTTCGCTGTTGTAGCACAGGCTCAGGAAATCGCCCGCCTGCGCCCGCGTGGCGCGGTATTCCGGCAGGTAGCGGCCCGCCTGCCGCATCATCCAGATCGGAGGGGTGGGCAGGGTTTCGCCCGCGAGGGCGCGCAGCATGGTCTTGGTCATCGGGTCCGTCCTTGGGGTCGTGCCCCGTTGGTCCGGTCTCAGCGGCATTTTGTCAAGGTCAGGCAGTTGTCAGGGCAAATTGACGCGTCTAATGATATCGCCATGAAGATCGACCTTCCCTCGCCCGCCTCACCGCTGAATATCGGCACCCGTGGTTCCCCGCTTGCCCTGGCGCAGGCCCATGAAACCCGGCGCAGGTTGGCGCAAGCCTTTGATCTGCCTGAAGAAGCCTTCGCGATCGTCGTCATCAAGGTGACCGGCGACCAGATACAGGACCGCCCCCTGAAAGAGATCGGCGGCAAGGGCCTCTTCACCCGCGAGATCGAAGAGGACCTTCTGTCAGGAAAGATAGACATCGCCGTCCACTCGATGAAGGACATGCCGGTGGATCAGCCCGCGGGCCTGCTGCTCGACTGCTATCTCCCGCGCGAGGATGTGCGCGACGCCTTCATCTCGGGCACCAAGACCGGCATCGCCGATCTGGCCCCGGGCGCGGTCGTGGGCACGTCCAGCCTGCGGCGGCGCGCGCAGCTTCTGAACCGCCGCCCCGACCTGCAGGTGGTGGAGTTCCGCGGCAACGTGCAGACCCGCCTGCGCAAGCTGGAAGAGGGCGTCGCCGAATGCACCTTCCTTGCCATGGCCGGTCTGAACCGGCTGGCGATGGACGAGGTGCCGAAACACGCGATCTCGCCCGACGACATGTTGCCCGCCGTGGCGCAGGGTGCCATCGGGATCGAACGGCGCGCCGATGACAGCCGCACCGCCGCGATGCTGGACGCGATCCACGACATCCCCACCGGCCACCGCCTTGCCGCCGAACGCGCCTTTCTCGCGCGGCTCGACGGGTCGTGCGAAACGCCCATCGCAGGCCTTGCCGAACTGAGCGGCGGCAGCCTGCGCCTGCGCGGCGAGGTGCTGCGCCCCGACGGGTCTAAGGCCCTGTCCGATGACATGACCGGCGCGATAGAAGACGGCCCCGACATGGGCCGCGCGATGGCCGCCAAGCTGCTGGAGCGCGCAGGCCCGGGGTTCTTCGACTGGCATTCGTGACGTCGCGCTGCGTTTGACAGGACCTGCCCGGCTTTGAGATCATCAGGGAAGGGAGGACCGGTCGATGACACCCGGCAAGGCCTATCTGACATCTGACGAGATCCGGCCGCTGGCCGAACGGTCCGACCTTATGGGCGTTTGGCTTCTTCTCCATTGTTGGGGCATGATCGCGGGTGCGGTCGCGGTCTTCGGTCTCTGGCCCAATCCGCTGACCTTCCTGCTGGCGGTCGCAGTCATCGGATCACGCCAGTTGGGGCTTGCGATCCTCATGCACGAGGCCGCGCATAGCGCGCTGTTCCGGTCGCGGCGGCTGAACGAGTTCGCGGGCGAATGGCTCTGCGGGCGGCCGATCCTCGCGGAACTGGCGGCCTATCGGCATTATCACCTGACGCATCACCGCTTCACCCAGACCGAACGTGACCCCGACCTCAAGCTGTCCGAGAAGTTCCCGACGACGCGCGCCTCGCTCCTGCGGAAATTCGTGCGCGACATCACGGGGCAGACGGGGGTGAAGCAGCTTTGGGGTCAGATCCTCATGTCGGTCCGGCTCGCGGGCGATGACGACGCCATGGATGCGGCAAAGACCGACTTCGCGCAGGCCTTCAAGGCGCGCGATCTGTGGAAATCCTTTCCGGTCTTCATCGGGATCATGGTGGTGATGGGGATTGCGGGCGACTGGTGGTGGGGCCTTGCCTTCTGGCTTCTGCCCTTCCTGACATGGTTCCAGCTGGTCCTGCGGATCCGCAACATCGCCGAACACGGCGCGACGGAACGATCGGAAAACCCCCTGCGGAACGTGCGGACGACCCGGGCGGGTTTCCCCGCCCGGGCCTTTCTTGCACCCTATTGGGTCAATTATCACCTCGAGCATCACATGATAATGCATGTGCCATGCTGGAAACTCGGGGCAGTGCACCAATTACTGCTTCAAAAAGGGCTTGGTCCTGAAATGAGGGTCGCCTCAGGTTACGGTCGGGCCCTGGCCGAAGCAGGGTGGAAATCTCCCTGACCCCGACCGTCCGGGTCCTGCCTCAGAACCGGTCGGCGTAGCGGTCGATACGGGCCTGCTGGGCGCGGAACTTGCGGTCGGTTTCGGCGATCCAGCCCAGGATGGCCCTCACCGAAGGGCCCTGGCGGGTCGGGGCGACGGTCTGCATCTGCGGCGTTTGCATCGGTTTGTCCTCTGGTTCGGTGGGCGTATCGCCCGTCCATGGATCAAACCTGCACCATGATTCGGATTCGTTCTGTGAAGTGGGTCACAGGACGCACTTCTTTCGCGAAAAATCGTATCTTTCGGGGAATTTCGGGGAAATCAGATATAGTCGAAATCGGCGAGCGTCTGCAGCGCCTCGCGGTCGAGTATGTGCAGACCGCCGCGGGTGGCCTCGATCACGCCGCGGGCCTTCCAGCCCGACAGCGTCTTCGACACCGCCTCGCGCGTGGCGCCGACGAAATCGGCCAGTTCCGACTGCGACATGTCGAGCGTATCGCCCGCGCCCCATTCGGTTTCAGTCAGGTGCAGGATCTTGCGCGCCAGCCGGCTGGGCATGGGCAGGAAGACCTGTTCATGCAATTGCCGCCCCATCCAGCGCATCCGCTGCCCGGCCAGGCGGACCAGGTCGATGGCAAGTTCAGGTGCCTTGCGCAATTCGCCAAGGATGTCGCCGTTGCGCACCCGCAGCAGGCGTGTTTCCCCCACTGCCGTTGCGCTGGCGGTGCGGGCGGTCGGATCGAACAGCGCGATTTCCCCGAACATCGCGCCCGGACCCACCACGTCGAGCGACAGCTTGCGCCCTTCGCGCGAGACCACGGACAATTCGATGCCCCCCGCCACCACGACATAGAGCGCGTCGCCATCATCCCCCTGTTCGAACAGGACCGCGTCATCGCTCAGCACGACTTCGGTCGCGACACGCGACAGAAGATCCCGCAGTTCCTGCGAGGCATCTGCAAGAAACCCGGATTTCGGCAGAACCGCGGCGGCCCCGACGGTCAAGTTCAGACCCATTTGGCCAGGGGTGGAAGGCTCATGAGCACCGCATTGGCATCATGGCCGGTTTCCAGACCGAACCTCGTGCCGCGGTCGTAGACAAGGTTGTATTCCGCATAAAGCCCGCGATGCACCAGTTGCGTGTCCTTGTCGGCGTCCGACCAGTCCTGCCCGCGCCGCTTTTCGATCAGCGGCACGAAGGCCGGCAGGAAGGCGCGGCCGATATCTTGCGTCAGCGCGAAGTCGGCCTGCCAGTCGCCGGTGCAGTAATCGTCCATGAAGATCCCGCCGACGCCCCGGGCGCGGCCGCGATGCGGCACGAAGAAGTATTCGTCCGCCCACTCCTTCAGGCGCGGGTAATGCGCCGCCCCGTGCGGGTCGAGATGCGCCTGCTGGGTGGCGTGGAAATGCGCGGTATCCTCGGCATATTCGATGCAGGGGTTGAGGTCAGAGCCGCCGCCGAACCACCAGGCATGCGGCGTCCAGAACATGCGCGTGTTCATGTGCACCGCCGGGCAATGCGGGTTCTGCATATGCGCCACAAGG
>CAZNMV010000343.1:0-3795 GCA_964573835.1 uncultured Aestuariivita sp.
CGGCGCAATCCGGCGGCCTCCAAATCCTCAAAGCCCGCCGGGTCCAAGGTTGTGGAGGGATCGACAAGGCGGTCAATGCGTTCTTCTCCATCCTGTCCAGCGATCAGCGCATCGAGGGATTGGTCGCGCCCCATCACCTGCGCTCGCAGATCGTCCACCTTGTGTTGGGTGACACCAAGCTTCTTGGCGAGGGCTGCGTCGGCTTCGGCACGCGTCAGGGACGGATCCCCGCGCATCTGCGCCTCGATTGTGGAAAGCTGCCGGGCTGCCTGTCTTGCCTGAGCCGAATTCGGCCGCCGGACGATGGATGTATTTGCGCGCAGATAATCCTGCATCTCTGCCCGGATCCACCACACGGCGTAGGTGGAGAACCTGTTTTCATGCGTGGGATCAAAACGGTCGATGGCCTTCATGAGACCGATATGCGCCTGCTGGAGCAGGTCCGGGTCGGCGCCACTCCCTCCCGGTTTCGCCCGATGCGCCATCGCGTTGGCCAGCGGCGCAAAGGCCAGAACAAGCCGATCCCGCGCTACCCAGTCACCGCGCTGCTGCCATGCCACGACCAACGCCCGTTCGTCCTGCGCCGAGAGCATCTCGTAGCGGTGGACAGGGCGTCTCGCATGCTTGCGCTGGGTGAAAGGCTTGTTCATAACACATCGCTTATTGATTTCGATTCGAAATTATTCTTGTTTATTTCGGTTGTCAAAGTCATTTCGATCCGCTACCAAATCTTCATGATAGAGCAACACCGAATATCGGAACGTATCGCGGAACTGATCGTGCATCTGGGCCGTGCCGCACGCAGCGAAGGGTCAGGCTCAGATCTGACGGCTGCGCAGTGGACCTGTCTGCGGTTCTTTGCCAGCGCCAATGGTGTCACGCGCACACCGTCGAGCTTCGCAAGCTTTCAGGCAACGACGCGCGGCACCGCTTCGCAGATCATCAAGTCACTTGAAAGCATGGGGCTGATTGCGCGCACCCGATCTGAGCAGGACAAGCGGAGTGTGTCCTTCGATCTGACCGAAACAGGGCGCGCAATGCTGGCAAACGACCCGCTACGCGCCCTGATGGGTGTCATTGACAGGCTCGGGACGGCAGAGCGCGACCGTGTTTTAGCTGCACTGTCGGGCCTGTCCGGTGCGTTGGCGGCCCAGAGAGAGGCGCCTGCCTTTGGTTCCTGCCAAGATTGCAACCATTTCTTCCAGTCAGACGCTGCGGCCTATTGCGACTGCATGGCAGCCGAGCTTGCGGCAGACGAGATCGAACAGCTCTGCGCCAGATACGCCCCCGCGCGCGGCCTGCAGCCAAGTGGAGTCAGTCATGGTACAACCTGAAACAGGAAACGCACCCCGCATGATCGCAATCAGCAGCGGCAAGGGCGGCGTCGGGAAATCGACGATCACCGCAAACGTCGCCGTGGCCCTGGCCGAGATGGGCCTGTCTGTCGGCGTGGTGGATGCTGATATCTACGGTCCCTCCATTCCGCGCATGCTGGGTGCGGCCACGACCCGGCCTGCTATGTCGCCGGATCAAAAAGTGGTGCCCGCCGCAGCCCAGGGGGTCAAGATCATCTCCATGGCCATGCTCTGCGATGATGACAGTCCGGCGATCCTGCGCGGACCGATGGTGACGAAATACCTGCAGATGTTCGTGCGGCAGGTGGACTGGGGCCAACTCGATATTCTGTTGCTCGATCTGCCTCCCGGTACCGGTGATATCCAGTTGACCTTGGCGCAGGCCTTTCCGCTGTCGGGCGCCGTGGTGGTCAGCACGCCACAGGACGTGAGTCTCAAGATCGCCCGCCGGGGCTTGCGGATGCTGGAGCAGGTTAATGTACCGATCCTTGGTGTGATCGAGAACATGAGTGGCTTCACTTGCCCGTCCTGTGGAACGGTGACGCATATCTTCCACCAGGGTGGGGGCGAGGCCATCGCGCGGGAGCTGGGCGTGGATTTCCTGGGCCGCGTGCCGCTGGACCCGACCGTGGTCGATTGCGGCGACGATGGCAGGCCGCTGCTGCGCGCCGCACCCGACAGCCCGGCGGCGCAAGCCTACCGGAGCATCGCGGCGACGATGGCAGGCTCCAGCGGTGCGGATGGCGGGATTGCCGTGCCCTTCGCTTGGTCTATCACCGACGGGTCGGGCAAGCCCGCGCCGGCGGCCGCCCGGGCCGGAGGATCTACCGAGCGCCTCGCCGCGCTAGAACATGACGGCGGTGCGCTGCTCCTGCGCTGGGTCGATGGCGCCGAACAGCGCCTCGCCGACCGCGACCTGCGACTGGCCTGCCAGTGCGCCCAATGCCGCGAAGAAATGAGCGGCAAGGCGCTACTCGATCCGACGCGAATCCCGCTTGATCTTAGGCTGACGCGGGTCTGGAGCGTCGGCAATTACGCGCTGGGGCTTGCATTCAGTGACGGCCACGACACGGGTATCTACACCTTCGGGGCGCTGCGCAAGATGGTGGGGACGGAGCTCGTGGATGTCTGAAGCCGCTCCCCGCCGGCGTATCCGGGCCGAGGCGTCAGCCGTCGATCCCGATGTCATGGCCTTCGTTCTGGACGCGCCCGTCCAGCCGGGGCGCTCGGGCCAGTTCGAGGCGGGCTCTGATGCACCGCTGCCACGGGCAATTTTCGCGGTGCAAGGGATCCGGCAGGTCGAGTTCGGTGGGCCGACGATCTGGGTTAGGAAGGCTCCCGAAGCGGACTGGCCGGTTCTGAAGCCCACCATCGCCGGGGCAATCCGCCGGGTTCTCGACGAAAGCGACGCGCCTCTGGGTGAAAAGGCGGCCTCCGCAGCTGGCGATCCGGACGCTGACCTGCGTCAAGCCGTCGAGGCGCTGCTGGAAAGGCAGGTCAACCCGTCCGTCGCCGCGCACGGGGGCCATATAGCGGTAGAGCGGGTTGAGGGCGGCACGGTCCATCTGCGCATGTCGGGCGGCTGCCAGGGCTGCGCAGCCTCCTCGGCGACGCTGCGTCAGGGAGTCGAGCGGATGCTGCGCGCCGCCCTGCCACAGATCGACGAGATCGTCGATGTCACCGACCATGCGGCAGGACATAAGCCTTATTACACGCAAGACGGCGGCGCCACGCCCATGCTCAACCTCCCGATCCCTGCCGGGGTGATCACACGGGAGGACGGACAGATCACCGTGGACCCCGAATACCTTGCCCCGCGTCTTGGACTAACGCCCGAGACACTGCGCGCAGGTCTGCGCAGCGGCGCTGTCCTAGGCGTGACCGAAACCGGGCGGGATGCCGATGTCGGTAAGAACCGGGTCATAATCCGCAGCGGCAGCCGAGCATGGGCGGCCGAGATCGGCGCCGACGGCGCGGCCCGCGAGATCCCGCCGCCCCGCGTGATCGAGACGGCGGCTGGCAAGGAACGGGACCTGCCAAACCGCGTTCGCACCCATCTGGAAACACTGTCGCCGGAGGATATCCCGATCTCCTACGGCACCCTCGCGCGCGCCCTCGGGCTTTGGATGCCGGGGGCGGTCGGACGGGTCACGGCGGCACTGGAAGCCACGATGCGCGAGGACGCGTCTGGCGGGCGGCCCTTCATCGCAGCGCGCGCGGTGGGCCGCGCATGTAACGGTCTGCCTGGCAAGGGCTTCTTCGACCTTGCTCGCGCTCTTGGACGCGGGCCGCAAGAGGGAGAAAGCGAGCCGGAGTTCCATGCCAGAGAGTTGCGTCACATTGACAAAATGATCGGCAACGAAGTGACCGAGCACGAAAGATCGCTCAAACAGCAGGCTTAGCGCCCGCAAGTGATTTGTTCGCCTGCGCTGGCTTTCAA
>CAZNMV010000344.1:0-3773 GCA_964573835.1 uncultured Aestuariivita sp.
GGGCGGCCTCTTTCACGAAGGCCTGCACGACGTTGTCGGGGTAGTTGGTGTAGCCGACGCCATTGGCCCCGCGCAGAAGCATCTGGGTCATCAGGTTCGGCATCGCTTCGCGCAGGTCGCGCAGGCGCTGCCAGGGACATTCCTGCAGAAAGCGATAGGCGACGTCGAAGGTGGCGCCGCCCCAGCATTCCATGCTGAACAGCTGCGGCAGGTTCGCGGCATAGGCGGGCGCCACGCGGATCATGTCGATCGACCGCATCCGGGTGGCCAGCAGCGACTGGTGCCCGTCGCGCATGGTCGTGTCGGTAATCAGAAGCCGGCGCTGCGCCTTCATCCAGTCGGCCACCGCCTGCGGGCCCTTCTGTTCCAGCAGGTTGCGCGTGCCCATCATCGGCTCAGCCCGCTTTGCGGGGGGCTTGGGCACCTTGATGTCGGCGGGCGGGCGCGGACGGCCCTTGGTTTCGGGGTGCCCGTTCACGGTGATGTCGGCGATGTAGGTCAGGACCTTGGTGCCCCGGTCGCGCCGCTTGGGGAAGCGGAAGAGTTCGGGCGTCGTGTCGATGAACTTGGTCGTGTATTCGTTCGACAGAAACGTGGGGTGTTTGAGCAGGTTTTCGACGAAGGCGATGTTCGTGCTGACGCCCCGGATGCGGAATTCGCGCAGCGCGCGGTCCATCCGGGCGATGGCCATGTCGGGGGTCTGGGCCCAGGCGGTGACCTTGGTCAGAAGCGAATCGTAATACCGCGTGATGACGCCGCCCGTATAGGCCGTGCCGCCGTCGAGGCGGATGCCCATGCCGGTCGCTTCGCGATAGGCGGTGATGCGGCCGTAATCGGGGATGAAGTTGTTCTGCGGGTCCTCGGTCGTGATCCGGGTCTGGAGCGCGTGGCCGTTCAGGACCACGTCACCCTGGGTGGGCTTGCCGGTGGCTTCCGCGATGGTCTTGCCTTCGGCGATCAGGATCTGCGCCTGCACGATGTCGATGCCGGTGACCTCTTCGGTCACCGTGTGTTCGACCTGCACGCGGGGGTTCACTTCGATGAAGTAGAAGCGCCCCGTGTCCATATCCATCAGGAATTCGACGGTGCCCGCGCATTCGTAATTCACATGCTTGCAGATGCGGTAGCCGAGATCGCATATCTCGGCGCGCTGGGCGTCGGTCAGATAGGGGGCGGGCGCGCGTTCGACGACCTTCTGGTTGCGGCGCTGCACCGAACAGTCGCGTTCGTAAAGGTGATACATGCCGCCGTGCTTGTCGCCGAGGATCTGCACCTCGACGTGACGCGCGCGCAGGATCATCTTTTCGAGATAGCCCTCGCCGTTGCCGAAGGCGGCTTCGGCCTCGCGGCGGCCTTCCTTGACCTTGTCTTCAAGCTCCTCGGGGCCGTTGATCGGGCGCATGCCGCGCCCGCCGCCGCCCCAGGAGGCCTTGAGCATGAGCGGATAGCCGATCGCAGCCGCCTCGGCGCGGATCGCGTCCATGTCCTCGCCCAGCACTTCGGTCGCGGGGATGACGGGCACGCCCGCGGCCATGGCGACGCGCCGCGCGCTGGCCTTGTCGCCCAGCGCACGCATCGTTTCGGCCTTCGGGCCGATGAAGGTGATGCCCGCCTGTTCGCAGGCATCGACGAAGGCGGGGTTCTCCGACAGAAGGCCATAGCCCGGGTGGATCGCGTCGGCACCGCTTGCGCGGGCAACCCGGATCATTTCGGGGATCGACAGATAGGCCTGGACCGGGCCCATGCCTTCGCCGATACGGTAAGCTTCGTCCGCCTTGAAGCGGTGCAGGCCCAGCTTGTCCTCTTCGGCGAAGACGGCGACTGTCTTCTTGCCCAGCTCGTTCGCGGCGCGCATGACGCGGATCGCGATTTCCCCCCGGTTGGCGATCAGGATCTTGCGGAACTGGCTCATCTCGGCCTCCGGGTTCAGGCATCGGTGCAGTGTGCATATGCAGAAACGCGAGGGTCGTAAACATGCGAGTTTGAACGATATCTGGCTGTTTGCGCTAGCACCTGCGGGACATCGGGACGCGGACCGCAGACCTGATCTTGCGCCCGGAGGCGTCGTGCGGTCATTGTCCGCCTGCGACGGAACGCGCCGCAGTCGCGCAGCGACAAGAAATTGTCGAAACTGGATGGGGCGCGGGGCGCGGGCGTTGATAGCAGTGGCGTGATCGGGGCAAAGGCCCCGCGCTCAGGGAGTGCGAGATGCGGTTTTCGGGCTTGAGGATCCTCAAGGAGGGGCTGACCGGCAACAAGGGCTGGACCCCCCATTGGCGCGATCCGCAGCCGAAACCCGAATACGATGTCATCGTGATCGGCGGCGGCGGGCACGGGCTGGCCACGGCCTATTATCTGGCCCGCGATCACGGCATCACCAATGTCGCGGTGCTCGAGAAAGGGTATATCGGCGGGGGCAATGTCGGGCGCAACACGACCATCGTGCGCGCCAACTACAACATGCCGGGCAATTCCGAGTTCTATTCCCACTCCCTCAGGCTCTGGGAAGGGCTGGAAGAGGACCTGAACTACAATGTCATGCATTCCCAACGGGGCATCATCAACCTGTTCCATTCCGACGGGCAGCGCGACTATGCCGCGCGGCGCGGCAATTCGATGGTCAATCAGGGCGACGACGCGATCCTTCTGGACCGCGCGGGCGTGCGCAAGATGCTGCCCTATCTCGAATTCGACAATCCGCGCTTTCCCGTCTACGGCGGGCTTTACCACCCGCGTGGCGGCACCGCGCGGCACGACGCCGTCGCCTGGGGCTTCGCCCGGGGCGCGGATATGCGCGGCGTCGATCTGATCCAGAATTGCGAAGTGACCGGCATCGACATCGAGGGCGGGCGCGTGACCGGCGTGCAGACCACGCGCGGCGCGATCCGCGCCAAGAAGGTGGGCGTCGTCGTCGCCGGGCGGTCGAGCCAGGTCGCCGCGATGGCGGGCATGCGCCTGCCGATCGAGAGCCATATCCTGCAGGCCTTCGTGACCGAAGGGCTGAAACCCGTGATCGATCACGTCGTGACCTTCGGCATGGGGCATTTCTATATCAGCCAGTCCGACAAGGGCGGTCTTGTCTTCGGAGGTGACCTCGACTTCTACGCCTCCTATGCCGCGCGGGGGAACCTGCCGATGGCGGAACATGTGATGGAGGCGGGTCTCGCGCTCATGCCGATGATCGGCAAGGCGCGGGTGCTGCGCAGCTGGGGGGGCATCGCGGACATGACGCCCGACGGATCGCCCATCATCGACCGGTCGGGGGTCGAGGGGCTCTTTCTGAATTGCGGCTGGTGCTATGGCGGGTTCAAGGCTGTGCCCGGGTCGGGCAATGTCTTCGCCCACCTGATGGCGACGGGCCGCTATCACGAGAACGCCACGAAGTTCCGTCTGGACCGGTTCCGGGACGGATACGGGCTGATGGACGAAGAGGGCACGGGCTCTCAGCACAACCTGCATTGACGGCGGAAGGGTCGGGATTTGCGTATTTTTGACCAGAAAGAAGCAGGGGTGCGGGCGTGAGGATCACCTGTCCGATCTGCGGGGCGCGCGACAGCCGCGAATTTTCCTATCGCGGCGCCGCTTTGGCGCTGGACCGGCCGGGGCCGGATGCGGGCGAAGAACCTTGGGCCGAGTACGTGCATCTGCGCGAGAACCCGGCGGGGGTGCTGCGTGAGCTCTGGTACCATGAGGGGGGCTGCAGTGCCTGGATCGTCGTGACGCGCAACACCGTGACGCATGAAGTGCAGGGCGCCGAACTGGCGGCGGAGGTC
>CAZNMV010000345.1:0-3770 GCA_964573835.1 uncultured Aestuariivita sp.
CGCCGCCGAAGCCGCCGCTGCTGAAGCTGCGGCAGCGGAAGCCGCCGCTGCTGCCGCCGCCGCCACGACCGAGGCCGTGGACGCTCTGGACCCCGCCACGCTGCTGACGGTCGACGGGTTCGATTTCGACAAGGTGTCCCAGATGATCGACGCCTCGTCGCTGAGCGAACTGCGCAAGTCGACGATGAAGGCCGCACTTGAACAGGCGCAGGCCAACCCTGCACTTCTGCAGGCTGCACTGGATCAGATCCGGTCGCTGATGGGCTTCTGAGCCCCGCCTGCGCCGGGCCCGGCCCGGCGCGCGACCGACAGACGGAGACGGCCAGGTCTGTGACCTGGCCGTTTCTTCATCCGCCGGGGCTTTGCGGTCAGTCGAGGAAGGCTTTTTCCACCACGTAATGCGCGGGCCGGGAATTGGCACCTTCCTCAAGCCCGAATTCCTCGAGCATCGCCTTGAGTTCAAGATTGAAGGCGAGATTGCCGCAGATCATGGCGCGGTCGCGGTCGGGGTGGATCGGGTCGGTGCCCAGATCGGCATAGACCTCACCCGAGCGGATCAGGTCGGTGATGCGGCCCATCTTGGCGCTCTCTTCCCGGGTCGTGGTGGGGTAGTATTTCAGTTTCTCATGGAAGCCTTCGCCGATCAGTTCGGCCAGCATCTCGTCCCCGCGGATCTCGTCGATCAGGCGGCGGCCGTAGTCGAGTTCTCCCGCTTCGCGGCAGGTATGCGTGATGATGACCTCGTCGTAATCCGCGTAGGTCTGCGGATCGCGCAGCAGGCTTGCGAAGGGGGCGAAGCCCGTGCCGGTGGCGAAGAACCAGATGCGCTTGCCGGGCAGAAGCGCGTCATGCACCAGCGTGCCCACGGGCTTGGGGCGCAGGATGATCTGGTCGCCGGGCTGGATATGCTGCAGCTTCGAGGTGAGCGGGCCGTCCTGCACCTTGATCGAATAGAATTCCAGTTCGTCATCCCAGGACGGCGAGGCGATGGAATAGGCGCGCAGAAGCGGTTTGCCGTTGTCGCCCATCAGCCCGATCATCACGAATTCGCCCGAGCGGAACCGCAGCGAGGCAGGCCGCGTGCAGCGGAAGGAAAAGAGCCGGTCGGTCCAGTGGTCGACCTTCGTCACGGTCTGGGCGTCGGGCAGGGTCGGGGCCTTGATGGGGCTTGCTTCAGTCACGGGTCTCGGCTCGGTCATGTCTGTCTGGTGTCCGGTGTGATGGGGGGACACCGTTTCGTCAACCTTGATTTACATCAGGCGGGGGTCTCAGCCGCGCAGGCGGGCCTGAAAATAATGTGCGCGCCAGTCGGCGCGGGCCTGCCACTGCACCTCGGGCTGGCGGCGGGCAAGGTCATCGGAAATCTCGACCTCGTCGAAGCCCGACCGCCGCGCCATGGCGTATTGATCGGCGATCACATGGCCTTTCGCGCGCAGGCGCCCCGTGAAACCGCGCAGGCGCAATTGCCGCGCGATGGTGAAGCCGCGCCCGTCGGAAAAGGCCGGGAAGTCGACGCGGATCAGGCGCAGGGCGGGCGAAAGGGGGATCGCGTCGGGGTCGGCGTTGCTTGGCACATCGAGCGCCGCCACGTCATTGGCGGTGCCGAGGGCGGCGAAGCCCTGGGTCCAGTCGTCGGGGGCGAAGCCCCGGTCGGTGACGAGGATGGTCATGTCGCTGCTCCTGTCCTGATCATGCGGCCGTTGATGAAATGGATGCCGCATTCGTCCTTTGCCTGCCCGCGCCAGCGGCCCGCGCGGGGGTCTTCGCCGGGCGCGACCGGTGTGGTGCAGGGGGCGCAGCCGATCGAAGGGTAGCCCTTCGCCACCAGCGGATGGCGGGGCAGGCGGTTCTCCTCCATGTAGGTGCGCAGGTCTTCCGCTGCCCAATGAGCCAGCGGGTTGACCTTGATGCGGCCCGTGCCGTCTTCGATCTCGAAGAAGTCGAGCGCGGCGCGGGTGCCGGATTGGAAGCGCTTGCGGCCGGTGATCCAGCCGTCGAAGCCCTGAAGGGCGGATTGCAGCGGCTGCGTCTTGCGCAGGGCGCAGCAGGCGTCCGGGTCGCGCCGGTGGAGCGTGCCGCCCGGGTCATGCGTGGCGATGTCTGCGGCGCGGATGATGCGCAGGTCGCGCAGGCCCAGACGTTCTGCCACCTCCTGCTGGTAGACCAGTGTTTCGGTGAAGAGCATTTCGGTGTCGACAAAGATTACCGGCAGGGCGCGGTCGGTGACGGCGACCATGTGCAGAAGCACGATGGATTCGGCCCCGAAGGAGGACACGAGCGCGATGGCCCCCGCGTCGCGGATGGCACCGCGCAGAACGTCGGTGGCGGAATGGTGGCGGTAGCGCGCATTGAGGGCGGAGACCTGTGCAAGCCGCGCGGCGGCGGACAGCGACCCTCCGGGGGGAGTTTTTCGGGCAAAGTGAAGGGGCGGATGCTCTGCCATGATCATTCCGCCGCGACCGCCTGCGCGGGGTAGAGCGCGGCCTTGAAGGGCGCGAGGCCGAGGCGGCGGAAGGTCTGCACGAAGGTCTCCTCCGGGCCTTCGCGCAGGTCGAGATAGGCCGCGACCAGCCGTTCGATGGCGGGCACGATGTCCTCGGCCGAAAAGCCGGGGCCCGCGCGTTCGCCCAGCGCGGCGGTTTCCGTCGCGTCGCCGCCGAGCGTGATCTGGTAATTCTCGACGCCTGCGCGGTCGAGGCCGAGGATGCCGATATGGCCGACATGGTGATGCCCGCAGGCATTGATGCAGCCCGAGATCTTGATCTTCAGCTGGCCGATGTCGTGTTCGATCTTCAGGTCTTCGAACCGCGTCGCGATCTCCTGCGCGATGGGGATGGAGCGCGCGGTGGCGAGCGCGCAGTAATCCATGCCCGGGCAGGCGATGATGTCCGAGATCAGGCCGATATTGGCGGTGGCCAGCCCGTGTTCCTTCAGTACCGCATGGAGTGCGGGCAGGTGCGACCGGTGCACATGGGGCAGGATGACGTTCTGTTCGTGGCTGATGCGCAATTCGTCATGGGCGAAGGCCTGCGCGAGGTCCGCCATGACGCGCATCTGGTCCGCCGTGGCGTCGCCCGGGGTGGCGCCATGCGCCTTGAGCGAGATCGACACGATGGCGTAGCCCGGTGCCTTGTGGGGGGCGAGGTTGGTGTCGGCCCAGGACCGGAAGACGGGATCGGTCGCATAGGCGGCATCAAACGCGTCGGTGGGCGCGGTGGTGAAGGCGGGGGGCGCGAAGTGCGTTTCGATGCCCTGCAGGACCTGTCGGTCCTGACCGGTGAAGGCGGGGCGCAGGCGGGCGAAGCGGTCTTCGACCAGCGCGCGCACCTCGTCGATCCCATGTTCGTGGACCATGATCTTGATGCGCGCCTTGTACTTGTTGTCGCGCCGACCGAGCAGGTTGTAGACGCTCAGGATCGCCTCGAGATAGGGCAGGAGGTCTGCCTCGGGCAGGTGATCACGGATGACCAGACCGATCATCGGCGTGCGCCCGAGCCCGCCGCCCACGATCACCCGGAAACCGCGCGCGCCCCCGTCTTCCGTGATCTGCAGGCCGATGTCATGGGCGCGGATCACGGCGCGGTCGGCTTCGGCCCCGGTGATCGCGATCTTGAACTTGCGGCCCAGGAACTGGAATTCCGGGTGGTCGGTCGACCATTGGCGGATGAGTTCGGCATAGGGCCTCGGGTCGGCCACCTCGTCCGCCGCCGCCCCCGCGAAATGGTCGGCGGTCACGTTGCGGATCGTGTTGCCGCTGGTCTGGATCGCGT
>CAZNMV010000346.1:0-3754 GCA_964573835.1 uncultured Aestuariivita sp.
TCACCGGTATCGACGACTTCGTAGGCGACAAGCTGGCCCGGCGCGTAGACCGGCACGATCGAGCCCATGTCGGCGACGCCGTCCGAGATCGCCTGTGCCGCACCCGCCGCGCCGACAAGCGCGCCGCCCCAGATGATGTCGAGGCCGAGCTCGCCGTTCGAGCGCTTGCGCAGCTCCTCGTCGAGCCAGACCAGCCCGCCCGCGCGTGCGCCCGCATTGGGGCCGAATTCGGCGAAACGGAGTTCACGGGTCTGCGCCTCGGCCGACGTGGGCACGCTCAGCACAGCGAGACCGATTGCGATGGTTGCGGGCATCATCAGCCCGCTGATGAGGTGTTTCATGGATTGTCCTCCCTGTTCTGGCTCTCCCGGGCCAGTCGGGGTCAATATCACATAAAGGAGTTGCTTCCTGTCAATAAGTAATCAATATTTCATCTAGTGAAATTGGAGGTCACCTTGGTTCAGGCTCCCGTCAAGTCCCGTGGCCAGCATGGTGCCACGCTTCCCCGTGTCCGCGCCGTGTCCCGCGCGATCGGCATCTTGCGCGCCTTTTCGACAGACCGGCCGTTCCTTGCGCTGAACGAGATCGTGCGCGCCACGGGCCTCGATGCGGGCACGTCGCGGCGTATCCTGGTCACGCTGCGCGACGAGGGAATGATCTACCAGGACCCCGCCAGCGGGCTCTACAGCGCCTCGACCGGCCTTCTGGAACTGGCCCGCGCGGTGCCGCGGACGCTGACGCTGGCCAGCCTGGTCGAGCAGCGCCTGACCCGGCTGGCCGAAGACAGCCAGACGACGATCTATCTTACGGTCTATAGCGGAGACGAGGCACTCTGCGTGTCGCGGGTGAATGGCGGACTTGCAATCGAGGTACGTTGGTGGGCCGTGGGAGAAACCCGCGCCTTCAAGCGCGGGGCCGGTCCGCGGGTGCTGCTGGCCTATCTGCCAGAGGCCGAGCGCGAGCGAATCATCGCAGGTCCGCTCGGGCTGGACCTGCGGGCTGCGGACGATATGCGCCGGGAGCTGGCAGCAATCGTCGAATCGGGTTTCATCATCAAGCACGACGAGATCGCCGCCGGGATCTCGGCGATGGCGGTCCCGTTGATGGACGAGAACGGCGCGCTTCTTGCGGCGATTGCGAGTGGCGGTCTGACGCCCCGCTACATCGGCGCGGCGCAGGCCGAGCTTCTGGGCATGATGCAGCGCGCTGCGCAGGACATGCAGCGCGCGGTGCGAGGCGCGGCGATCTAGCTATTTCACTGTGTGAAATTAATGTTGCATATTGACAAGCCGATGTGACCCAACAACACTTTCCCTACCCTGACGGATGGGAGGTCTATCATGGGTTTCACGATCGCCGAGAAGATCCTGGCGCGCGCCTCCGGGCAGGCTTCCGTGCGCGCGGGCGATGAATTGCGGGTCCGGCCCGATTTCGTGATCGCCTATGATTTTCCGGGCTACACTGACGTGATCTTCCGCCAGATGGAGGACGAGTTCGGCATCGAGCGCGTCACCGACCCCGAGCGGTTCGCGCTCTTCATCGACCACATGGTGCCTGCCGCCACCACGCAGGAGGAAGAGCTGCACGAGATCACGCGCAGCTGGGGTGCGAAGAACGACGTGCCGGTCTACGAGGGCAAGGGCATCGGCCACCAGGTGGCGGCCGAGCTGGGCTATGCCACGCCGGGCGCTTTCGTGGTGCATTTCGACGGCCATATCTCGCAATTGGGCACCTTCGGCACGCTGGCCATCGGCGTCCGGCGCCACCTGCTCGAAGCCTTCGTGAAGGAACGGATCAAGTTCAAGGTGCCCGAGACCACGCGCATCGACCTGAATGGCCGCCTGCAGCCGGGCGTCACCGCGCGCGACGTCTTCCACCACATCGTGCGTGTGCTGGGCCCGCGTGCCTGCCGCGGCACCGTGATGGAACTGGGCGGAGACGCCATCGCTGCAATGAGCCTCGAAAGCCGCCAGACCATCACCTGCCTTGCGATGTTCACCGGCGCCATCACCGCCATCATCAATCCCGACGACAAGGCGCTGGACTATATCCGCCCGCGCCAGCGGCTGGACATCGCGCCGCTCGCCTCGGACCCCGACGCCGTCTATGCGGCGCGCCACACGATCGACGTCACCGCGCTCGAACCCGTCGCGGTGATCCCGCCCAGCCCGGCCAATACCCGCGACCTGAGCGAGGTCGCCGGCACCGAGGTGCAGGTGGGATACCTGGGGTCCTGCGCATCGGGCCGGGTCGAGGATCTGGCACTGGCCGCGGACGTGCTGGAAGGGCGCAAGGTGAAGGACGGCTTCAAGCTCTATGTCATTCCCACCAGCAAGGAGATCATGGAGACCGCCGCGCGGGAAGGTATCCTGACCCGCCTGATCTCGGCCGGGGCCTTCGTGTCGTCGTCGTCCTGCGACTATTGCTTCGGACGCATGGGGGTGATGCGGGCAGGCCAGCGCGCGGTCTCGACCGGCACGCTGAACGTGCGCGGGCGGATGGGGTCGCCCGACAGCGACATCTACATCGTCAATGCGGCGGCGGTCGCGGCGGCGGCCATCGAAGGCCGCATCACCGATCCGCGCCCCTATCTGACCGGGGCAGGCCATGGCGCTTGAGAACCTGCGCGGCCGCGTGGCCTGGATCTTCGGGGACGAGGATTTCGACGTCGACCAGATCGTCGGCGTCAAGAACATCAAGATCAAGGACCCCGCCGAACTGGGCCGCCTGTGCCTTTCGGCGGAAGACCCGGACTTCGCGCAGAAGGTCAAGCCGGGCGATCTTCTCGTCGGCAATCACAACTTCGGCTACGGCCACCCGCATTATCCCCCGATGATCGGGATGCGGCATCTGGGCATCGCGGGCGTTATCGCCGAAAGCTTCGCGCCCGGCTACTGGCGCGGCGAGATCGCGATGGGTTTCCCGCAGGTGGTCTGCCCCGGCATCCTGGGCGCGGTGTCGCGTTGGGACGAGATCGAGGTAGATTGGGCCGCCGGGCTCTTGCGCAACCTGACGGCGGGAACCGAGTTGCCGATCGAACCGCTCAGCGAGGGCGACTGCCAGATGCTCGCGGCGGGCGGCATCGTCGGATACCTGCATGCCCGCGACCGCGAGGAGGCCCAGACATGATCGAGGACGCAACGCGCAAGGATTTCGCGGCGAAACTGCGCGCGGGCGAGACGGTCTTCGTCGCCGGCTGTTTCGATGCGATGTCGGCGATGCTGGCCGAAAAGGCGGGCGCGCCCGCCGTGATGACCTCGGGCTTCGCTGTCTCGGCCACGCATCTGGGGTTTCCCGATGTCGAACTCTACACGATGACGGAAAACCTGACTGTCGTGCGCCATGTCGTGAACGCGGTGGGTATTCCTGTCATCGCCGATACCGACACCGGCTATGGCAACGCCATCAACGTGATGCGCACGGTGCGCGAATTCGAACAGGCGGGCGTCAGCGCCATGATCTTCGAGGATCAGCTTGCGCCCAAACGCTGCCCGGCGGCGGCCAACAAGGTCGAACTGCTCTCGGCCTATGAACATGCGGGCAAGATCCGCGCCGCGATCCAGGCGCGCCGCAATCCCGATACCATCATCATCGCCCGCACCGACGCCCCCACCGAGGCCGAGGCGATCGCGCGCGCGCGGATGTATGTCGAGGCGGGCGCCGATCTTGTGCAGCCCATCAGCAAGACCTTCCGCGATTTCGAAGGCCTCAAGCGCTTCCGCGAGGCTGTGGGCGTGCCGCTGTCGCTGCAGAT
>CAZNMV010000347.1:0-3727 GCA_964573835.1 uncultured Aestuariivita sp.
CCCGATCATGATGAAGCCCTTTTCGGCGCGCATGATGTGCAAGCATTCGGTGCCATAGGGCATGACACCGAATTCCGCGCCTGCCTCCATCAGCGCCTCCCAGAAGGCGAGGCCCTGGGATGCGGGCACGGCGATTTCGTAGCTGAGTTCGCCCGAGAACGAGATGCGGAAGACCCGCGCGTCGAAGTCACCGATACGCCCGTCTGCCCAGGTCATGAAAGGCAGCGCGTCCTTGGAGACGTCCATGCCGCCCAGCTTTTCCAGCACCTTGCGCGCGTTCGGGCCGACGACGGCGATCTGCGCGTATTGTTCGGTCACGTTGGCGACCCAGACCTTCCAGTCCCACCATTCGGTCTGGAGCCATTCTTCCATATGCGCATGGATGCGGTCGGCGCCGCCGGTGGTGGTGTGACACAGGAACGTATCCTCGTCTATGCGCGCGACCACGCCGTCATCGGTGAGAAAGCCGTTTTCGGTGCACATCAGGCCATATCGGCATTTGCCCACCGGCAGCGTCGACATCATGTTGGTATAGAGCATGTCGAGGAAGCGCCCCGCATCCGGCCCCTTCACGATCAGCTTGCCAAGGGTGGAAGCGTCAAGCAGGCCAAGGCTTTGGCGGGTGTTCTTCACCTCGCGCATCACCGCGTCATGCACGCTTTCGCCCGCGCGGACGAAGGCATAGGGCCGCCGCCACTGGCCCACAGGCTCCCAATCGGCGCCGTGCGCCTCGTGCCAGCCGTGGATCGGCGTGCGCCGGATCGGCTGGAACACCACGCCGCGTGCCTCGCCGCCGATGGCCCCCATGGAGATGGGCGTATAGGGCGGGCGGAAGGTGGTGGTGCCGGTCTGCGGGATCGGTTGACCCAAAGCATCAGACAGGATCGCGAGGCCGTTGATATTGCTCAGCTTCCCTTGATCCGTCGCCATGCCGAGCGTGGTGTAGCGCTTGGCGTGTTCGACCGATTCGAAGCCCTCCTGCGCGGCAAGCTGGACGTCCGAGACCTTCACGTCGTTCTGGAAGTCGAGCCAGGTCTTGGCCCGCAAGTCGACCTTGGCACCCTGCGGCATGAGCCAGACAGGTTCGATGGGCGCATCCGCGCGCGCCGTCGCTTCGGGGGCCTTGGTGCGTTTCGCCTTGCCCCCTGCCGCCTTGCCCGCGGCAAGCCCCGCGGCGTGGGCATCCGCCAGCACGGCAGCGAGGTCTGCCGCGCCGCTGGCCGCGCCCGCGCAGGTGACGAAGCCCTGCCCGTCCGCGCCGATGGGCGGCTGCGCGGCGTCGGGGCGGAACATGGCCTGTGCGTCGTCCCAGATCAGCTTGCCGCCGCAATGGGACCACAGATGCACCACCGGCGACCAGCCGCCGGACATGGCGACCGCGTCGCAGGCGACCTCGTCCAGCACGCCGCCTTCGCCGGCCTGCGCGCAGATCTGCACCTTGGTCACGCGCTTGCCGCCCTTGACCCTGGCGATGGCGCGGCCGGTGTCGACGCGGATGCCCAGCGCCTTGGCCTCCTCCATCAGCGCGCCGCCGCCTGTCGCGCGCGCATCCACGATGCGCGGCACGTCGAGGCCTGCCTTCTTCAGCAGGATCGCGGTCAGGTAGGCGTCGTCGTTGTTGGTGGCGATCACCGTGCGGTCACCGGGTGACACGGCATGGTTCACGACATAGTCGCGCACGGCCGAGGCCAGCATGACGCCGGGAATGTCATTGCCCGCGAAGGACAGCGGGCGTTCGATGGCCCCCGTCGCGCTGACGATCTGTTTCGCGCGAATGCGCCAGAGACGATGGCGCGGGCCGGTCGCGTCGGGTGCGTGGTCGGTCAGCCGTTCATAGGCCAGCACATAGCCGTGGTCATAGACGCCCGCCCCCATGCAGCGCAGGCGCAGCGTGACGTTGGGCATGGCCTCCAGTTCGGCGACCGTGGCCACGACCCAGTCCTCGACCCCCTGCCCCGCGATCACATCGCCGTCGCGCGCATCCACCGGCCCGCGGCCGCCCCAATGCGCGGTCTGTTCCAGCAGCAGAACACGCGCGCCGGTATCTGCCGCCGCCTGCGCCGCCTGCAGCCCCGCGACGCCGCCGCCGATCACCAGAACGTCGGCATGGACATGGACATGTTCGTACGTATCCGCGTCGCGGTCCTTGGGCGCGCGGCCCAGACCGGCGGATTGCCGGATGAAGGGTTCGTAGATGTGTTTCCAGAAGGGGCGCGGGTGGATGAACATCTTGTAATAGAAGCCCGCGGGCAGGAACCGCGAGAGAAACGTGTTCACCGACCCGATATCGAAATCGAGGCTCGGCCAGCGGTTCTGGCTTTCCGCCTTCAGCCCCTCGAACAGCTCGGTCGTGGTGGCGCGCTGGTTCGGTTCGAACCGGCCGCCTCGGCCAAGATTGACAAGCGCATTGGGTTCCTCCGCCCCGCTCGCCACGATGCCGCGGGGGCGGTGATACTTGAAGGACCGCCCCACCAGCATCTGGTCATTGGCCAGCAATGCCGAGGCGAGCGTGTCGCCGGGATGGCCGCGCATCCACTTGCCGTCGAAGGTGAAACGGAGCGGCCTTGAGCGGTCGATATGGCGGCCGAAGCCGGAAAGGCGGGTGCTCATGTGCGGACCTCTGCGCCCTCGGCGGGCGTCGGAATGTGCGTATTTGGGACGAGAAGAAGCATCAGCCGAAGGTCCTCCAGGACCAGCCGGGGCGTTTGGCGCTGATCTTGTCGCGGATCTCCTTCGGGGGTTCGGTGACCTGCGCGGAGTAGGTGCCGAACACCTCGAGCGTGGCAGTGCAGCGCGCGGCGTGGAACCACTTGCCGCAGCCATAGGCATGGCGCCAGCGTTCGAAATGGACGCCCTTGGGGTTCACCCGGTTGAAGAGGTAGGTCTCAAAATCGTCATCACTCGACCCCGGGCCGAAACGCTTCAGGTGCGCCTCGCCACCGGCGGCAAGCTCGGTCTCGTCGGCCATGACGCCGCAATAGGGGCATTGAAGGATCAGCATGGCAGGGCTCCGGCAGGCGGGGCCGCGCGCAGGGAATCGTGGCGCGGCGCGGAAAATGTGTCTAAACTGTCAAGAAAATCTGACAGAGGAAGATTGACATGGAACGGGAAACGCTGGCGGCTCTGGTCTTCGGGGCGCTGTGTCTGGGGGTGCTGGTGATGTTCTGGCTGGAACGGCGCGCGGTGGCGCGGCGCAAGGCGAACGGCACCTATGTGGACGTGTCCGACATCATGTTCTTCGGGGCCGAAGCCACGAACAAGGCCCGCAAGACCGGCGACTGACCGCGCAACGTCCGGGGTGATTTTTCTGCGAAAAATCGCCATCAGTGCGCCACCCCGGCCGCGACGCTTTCGTCGATGAAACGGCCTTCGCGGAACCGGTCGAGCGAGAATTCGGCGCAGAGCGCCGACTGGCCCGTCGCCATCAGTTCGGCAAAGCCCCAGCCCGACCCGGGAATCGCCTTGAAGCCCCCGGTGCCCCATCCGCAATTGAGGAAGATGCCCTCGACCGGCGTCTTCGACAAAATGGGCGAACGGTCCCCCGTCATGTCGACGATGCCGCCCCATTGCCGCAGCATCTTGAGCCGCGAGATCATCGGGAAGGTCTCGATCAGCGCGCGCACGGTTTCCTCGATATGGTGGAACGACCCGCGCTGGGTGTAGTTGTTGAACCCGTCGGTGCCGCCGCCGATCACCATCTCGCCCTTGTCGGACTGGCTCATGTAGC
>CAZNMV010000348.1:0-3720 GCA_964573835.1 uncultured Aestuariivita sp.
CGCCGCCCGGGCGGCCCCTGCCCCGCGCGCCGCCACCCCCGACGAGGAAGAGGAACCGACCCGCGTCGCAGCAGCCGCGAGTGCTGCGCCGGCCATTCCCTCGGCCACCTCGGTCGCGCGGCAGGCGACGGTGCGCAACGCGATCAATCTGCGCCAGCTCAACCTGATCGGCGTCTATGGCACGCCCTCGAACCGCCGCGCGCTGGTGCGTCTGCCCAACGGGCGCTACCAGAAGGTGACGGTGGGCGACCGGCTGGATGGCGGGCAGGTCTCGGCCATCGGCGACAGCGAATTGCGCTACCAGAAGGGCGGGCGCAACCTGACGCTCACCATTCCCTCGGGCTGACGCAAAAGACCCGGAGGTTTCCCCCCGGACCTTGGAAAATTCGTGAGATTTCGCGCTTTATTCCGCCGCGATCTCGCCATTGGCGATCTGCTCAGCCTCGATCGATTCGAAGAGCGCCTTAAAGTTGCCTTCGCCGAAGCCGTCATCGCCCTTGCGCTGGATGAATTCGAAGAAGATCGGCCCGATCACAGTCTTCGAGAAGATCTGGAGAAGGATCTTCGTCTCGCCCCCGTCCACCACGCCTTCGCCGTCGATCAGGATGCCGTGCTTCATCATCCGGTCAAGCGGTTCGTCATGCCCCTGCACGCGGGTTTTTGACAGGGTGTAATAGGCTTCGGGCGGGCCGGGCATGAAGCGCACGCCGTTGTCGAAGATTGCGTCGACGCTGTCATAGATGTCGTCGCTGCCGACGGCGATGTGCTGGATGCCTTCGCCATTGTACTTCTTCAGATAGGCCACGATCTGCCCCGTCTCGCCCCGGTCTTCGTTGATCGGGATGCGGATGCGTCCGCAGGGCGAGGTCAGCGCGCGGCTGAACAGCCCGGTGAACTTGCCCTCGATGTCGAAGAAGCGGATTTCGCGGAAGTTGAACAGATCGCCATAGAACCGGAACCAGACGTCCATGTTCCCCTTGAAGACGTTGTGCGTTAGGTGGTCGAGGTAGAAGAACCCCACGCCGCGCGGCTTCGACCGGGCGATCCAGTCGAATTCCGTGTTGTAGGGGGAGGTGTCGAAATACTGGTCGGTAAAATAGATGAGGCTCCCGCCGATGCCTTTGATCGCGGGCCAGTCGACGGTCTTGTCGGCACCCTCATAGGGTTCGGCCCCTTTCGACACGGCATGATCGAACGCATGCTGCGCATTGCGCACCCGCCAGGCCATCGACGGCGCGCAGGGCCCGTGTTCTTCGACAAAGCGCGCGGCAAAGCTGCCGGGTTCGGCGTTCAGCACATAGGTGATGTCGCCCTGCTGCCAAAGCTCCACCTGCTTGGTCTTGTGCGTCGCGACATGGGCATAACCCATCCGCGCGAACAGCGCGCGCAGCTCCTCCGGGTCCGGGTGCGCGAATTCGACGAATTCGAACCCGTCGGTTCCGGCGGGGTTCTGGGCCGTGATCTCGGCCCGCGGGGCATTATGCGGAAAAGGACCCATGGCGCGTTTCTCCCTCTGAGTCGGTGATTGCCTCAAGAATAGGGCCTGTCCCGTGCGCGGTTTGCGCATAGTTGATAACAGACATGCGAATTCTCGCGCATTTCACGTGCGTTTTGCCCCAAACACGCTATGTTCTCGCAATGCTTGACGAAACCGATCTGCGCCTTCTGGCCGCGCTGCAGCGCAATGCCCATTTCACCGCCCAGGATCTGGGCGGGCTTCTGAACCTGTCGCCCAGCCAGGCGGGGCGGCGGCGGCAACGGCTGGAAAGCGAAGGCTACATCCAGGGCTATACCGCCCGGCTCGATCCGATCCGCCTTGGCCTCACGGTGCAGGGCTTCATTCAGGTGCAGCTCTCGACCCACGGGCCCGAGCAATCGGCAAGCTTCGCGCGGCTGGTGAGCACCCGCAGCGAGATCACCAGCGCCTGGACGCTGACGGGCGAAGCCGATTACCTACTGCGGTTCTACTGCACCGATCTGCCCGCACTGAACCGGCTGATCCACGAAGTGCTTCTGCCGCACCCGGCGGTGGCACGGGTGCAAAGCCAGATCGTGATGGACCAGCTCAAGCGCGACGCGCCGCTGCCGACCTGAGCGCGCGGGCCTCAGCCCTCCGACACGCCTGCCTCGGCGAAGGTCGCCATGCCGGAGTGGCAGGCAATGGCCCCCTTCAGCACCTGGATCGCCAGCGCCGCGCCCGACCCTTCGCCGAGCCGCATGCCCAGCGACAGAAGCGGTGCCTTGCCCAGCGCATCAAGCAGCCGCGCATGCCCGCCTTCGGCGCTCAGATGCCCGGCGATGCAATGGTCAAGCGCCCCGCCTTGCGTTTTCGCAAGACAAAGCGCGGCAGCGCAGCAGATGAACCCGTCAAGGATCACAGGCGTGCGCAACTCGCGCGCCCGGGCGATAGCGCCCGCCATCGCCGCGATTTCGCGCCCGCCAAGGCGCGACAGCGTGTCGATCCCGTCGCCGCCCGCATGGCGCGCCACACCTTCCGCGACGACCTGCGTCTTGACCGACAGGCCCTTGTCATCGATCCCGGTGCCACGCCCGGTCCAGTCACCCGCTTCGCCCCCCAGAAGGGCGCAGGCGATGGCGGCGGCGGAGGTGGTGTTGGCGATGCCCATCTCGCCCACGACCAGAAGATCGGTGCCCGCGTCGACCGCATCCCAGCCGGTTTGCAGCGCTGCAAGACATTCCGCTTCGGTCATCGCCGGGCCTTGCGTGAAATCCGCCGTGGGCTGGTCGAGATCAAGCGCATGCACATCCATCCGCGCCCCGGCCAGCCGCGCAAGCTGGTTGATCGCGGCGCCGCCCGCGCGGAAATTGGCGACCATCTGGACCGTCACTTCCGCCGGAAAGGCCGACACACCGCGCGCCGCGACCCCGTGATTGCCGGCAAAGATGATGACCTGTGGCGCGGTGATCGCAGGCCGCGGGTCGCCCCGCCAGGCGGCGTACCAGGCCGCCAGATCCTCGAGCCGCCCAAGCGCCGCGGGCGGTTTGGTCAGTTGCGCATTGCGCGCGGCGGCGCCTTCGGCTGCGGCGGCGTCGGGCCCAGGGGCCTGGGCGAGGATACGGCGGAAGCCTGCGAAATCGTCAAAACCGGACATGGCCCCTCGTGCGTTGCAATGGCGTGTTCCCCCGTGTTTAACCGGCGGAGTGAGGCGGACAACCGGGAAAGCAGCCATCCGATGCGCGAAAACGACACGGCCCTGATCCGCCCCGCCGACATCGCCGTGGCGCTGGTGCTGCTGACGCGCCTGCCGCTGCCCGCGCTGCCCGACGCGGCCTTCACCCGGCAGGCGCGCGCGGCTTGGGCCTTTCCGGTGGCGGGCGTGGTTGTGGGCGGGCTGGCTGCCATGGTGGCCGGGCTGGCTCTGGCCCTCGGCCTTGGACCGATGATTGCCGCGGGCCTCGCGCTGGCTGCACAGGTGCTGCTGACGGGCGCGATGCATGAAGACGGGCTGGCCGACACGGCAGACGGGCTCTGGGGCGGGCAGACGCGCGAGCGGCGGCTCGAGATCATGAAGGACAGCCGCATCGGCAGCTACGGCGTGCTGGCGCTGATCCTTGGCACCGGCCTGCGGTGGGCGGCTTTGTCCGCCGTGATCACTGGCTTCGGGGTCTGGGTTCTGCCCGCGCTGGGGGCGCTGTCGCGCGCGGGCCTGCCCGCGATGATGGCAACCCTGCCGCGCGCCCGGCCCGGAGGGCTGTCGG
>CAZNMV010000349.1:0-3710 GCA_964573835.1 uncultured Aestuariivita sp.
GCGGCCTCCGATCTCGACATGATCGTGGTCTATGACCCGGCCGGCGTCGAGATGTCCGACGGCCGCCGCCCCTTGCCCGCGGGCACCTATTACGCGCGCCTCACCAAGGCGCTGATCACCGCCATCACCGCCCCCACCGCCGAAGGGCGGCTTTACGAGGTCGACATGCGGCTGCGGCCTTCGGGCAATCAGGGCCCGGTCGCGACAAGCCTTGCCTCTTTCCGCGAATACCAGGCGTCCGAGGCCTGGGTCTGGGAACACCTTGCCCTGACCCGTGCGCGCGTTGTCGCCGGACCCGCCGATCTGGGGGGCGAGATCGAGGCCTTCCGTGCCGATCTTCTGTCGCGGCCGCGCGACGGGGCGGTGGTGCTGGCCGCCCTTGCCGACATGCGCGCCCGCATCGCCGACGCCAAACGCCCTTCGGGCAGTCTCGACGTCAAGACCGGGCCGGGCCGCATGCAGGATGTGGAACTTCTGGCGCAGGCGGGCGCGCTGGCGGCGGGCGATGCGGCGCGCGACGTGGCGGCGGGGCTGGCGGGGGCGGTGTCCTGCGGCTGGCTGTCTGCCCCGGCCGCCGACCGCCTGACCGCGCTTCACGCGCTGTATTGGGAGGTTCAGGTCGCCGCGCGCCTTCTGACGGCGGGCACGGCCGACGATGACGCGATCGGGCAGGGCGCCGCGGCGGTCCTGTTGCGGGCGGGCAGCGCCGACAGCATCGCTGCCTTGCGGGCAAGCCTCGAACAGGGCTATGCAGAAGCCGCCGCCATCATCGACGCGGCCCTGCAGAAAGGCCAGTCGCAATGAAAGGCGATCCCGCCACCGATCCCAAGGGCCTGATCCTCGAAGCCTATCGCATCGAGGGGATCACCGGCCCGGAATGCCGGTCGATCTTCCTCGACTGGGCGCTGAGCCTGCCCACCGAAAGCGACACGGGCGCCGCGATCCGCGCGCTGATCGACCGCTATGGCGCGGAGCAGCCCGACCACCCGATGACGGCCGTCCTGCGCGAGGGTCTGGGCGCCATGTCGGCCCCGCGCCGCCGGGGTGGCTGGCGCGCGCGCCCGCGTTCCTGACCCCTTGAGGGTGAAAGTCCCCTCAAGTCGAACCGAATTTGCCTGAAAATTGCCGCATTCGGCCGCAAGACTGCGGCTTGTGTGCTGAATTTTGAGGTCGGAGCGGTGTCGATGCGCTCCGCAACGTGGGGAGCGACAATGAAACCGATCCGTACTGCAGGTCTGCTGATCCTGGCTTTGGGCCTTTCGGCCTGTTCATCCGTCGGAACAGGCGCCAAGGCGCCCTGGCAACCCTTCGCCGCAGACGCCGAAGTGACGCGTCTGGACACCGGCGCCGTTTTGGGCGGCGGACCCGCGCTGCCCGTGACCCCGGCCGCGGCAGGCTATGCCATCACCGGTATGCAGATCGATGTGCCCCGGACCCTGACGGTGAGCGAGGCCAACACCTATCTGCCGCGCGCCGACATCGTCTGGCGCGGCGAACTTCCGGGCGACCGCCATGCGCAGATCGAAGCGCTGTTCCGCGACGCGATGACCGACGGTGTCACGCAACTGGGCGATGCGGGCACGCGGCCCGTGACGCTGATGATCACGGTCCGCCGCTTCCACGGCGTGACCGAGAAGACCCGCTATTCCATGGGCGGCGTGCACAACATCGTCTTCGACATCGCCTTCGTCGATCCCGAGACCGGCGCGCTTCTCGCCCCGGTGCGCCAGATCGCGGCAGACCTCCGGGAGCCGGGCGGCAACGAAGCGATCGAGCTTGACGCGGCGGGCCAGACCCAGCGCGTGCGTCTGCGCGCCCATCTGGCGCAAGTGCTGGTCGAGGAAATGACGCAGCCCGGCGGCCATGCCAATGCGAAGCTGGGGCTGATCCAGCGGATGAACCGCATCTGACCGCTTTTCCCCGCCGGTTCCGACATGTAAGAGGGCGCCATGACGGCGCCCTTTTCCCTTCCTGTGATCCGCTTGAAACCCAAGGCCAATGCGCGGGCGATCCGCCACGGCTTTCCTTGGGTCTATGCCGACGAACTTGTGACCGACCGGCGCACCAAGGCGCTGGCCCCCGGCGCGCTTTGCGTGCTGGAAGACAGCGAACGGCAGGGGCTGGGACTTTTCGCGGTCAACCCGCTGTCGAAGATCATCGCGCGCCGGCTTGACGACGATCCGGGCGCGGTCATCGACCGCGACTGGTTCGCGGCGCGGCTGGCCCGCGCGCTGGCGTTGCGCGACAGGCTGTTCGACGCACCCTTCTACCGCCTTGTCCATGCCGAGGCCGACGGCCTGCCCGGCGTCGTCATCGACCGGTTCGGCGATGTGGCGGTCGTACAGCCCAATGCCGCCTGGGTGGAAGGGCTGCTGCCGGATCTGACGCGGGCGCTTTGCGAAACCGCCGGTGTGACGACCGTTCTGAAAAACGCGTCGGGGCGCACGCGCAGTCTTGAAGGGCTGGACGATGCAAGCGGCGTGCTGGCGGGGCAGGTGCCTGCCGCGCCGGTGCCGGTGCCGATGAACGGGGCGGTCTATCTGGCCGATCTGACGGGCGGGCAGAAGACGGGGCTGTTCTTCGATCAGCGCCCCAACCATGCCTTCGCCGCGCGGCTGGCCGGGCAAGGGGGCCGCGTGCTCGACGTCTTTTCCCATGTCGGGGGCTTTGCGCTGGCGGCCCTTGCTGCCGGGGCGGGGTCTGCGCTGGCGGTGGACGGATCGGCTGCGGCACTCGATCTTGCGCGCGGGGGGGCGGAGGCGTCCGGGCTGGCCGACCGCTTTGCCACAAGACAGGGCGACGCCTTCGAGGTGATGACCGATCTGGGCGCGGCGGGCGAGGTCTTTGACCTTGTCATCTGCGACCCGCCCGCCTTCGCGCCGTCGAAACAGGCGCTCGAGGCGGGCCTGCGCGCCTATGAACGCGTCGCGCGGCTGGCCGTCCAGCTGGTGGCGCCGGGGGGCTTTCTGGTGCTGTGTTCCTGTTCGCATGCGGCGGATCTGGGAAAGTTCCGCGCCGCTTGCCTGCGCGGGATCGGCCGGGCGGGTCGTCAGGCGCAGCTGATTCAGACCGGCGGTGCGGGGCCCGACCATCCGCTTTTGCCGCAATTGGCCGAGACCGGCTATCTCAAGGCGCTGGTCTTCCGGGTGTGAGGCTCGTTCTCGACGCCTGCGTGCTCTACCCGACCGTGATGCGCGAGGTGCTTCTGGGGCCTGCGCGCGCGGGGCTGTTTGAGCCGGTCTGGTCGGCGCGCATTCTCGAGGAATGGCGCCGCGCGGCGGCAAAGCTCGGCCCTGCGGCCGCCGCACAGGCGGCGGGTGAGATCGCGCTTCTGCGGGCCGCCTTCCCCCGCGCCGAAACAGCGCCCGCCCCGGGCGTCGAGGCGCGTCTCTGGCTGCCCGATCCGGGCGACGTCCATGTGCTGGCCACGGCCATCGCCGCCTCGGCCGACGGGATCGTCACGCTGAACGCGTCGGATTTCCCCGGCGCGACGCTGGCCGAAGAGGGGCTGGAGCGGGTCGACCCCGATGCCCTGATGCTGCGCTTTCTGCAGGATCATCCCGCGAAGATCACAGCGGCTGCCGAGGCCGTCCGGCGCGAGGCCGAGCGGCTGTCGGGCGAGGACTGGCCGATCCGGCGGCTGATGAAGAAGGCGCGCCTGCCGCGCCTCGGCAAGGCCTTGGAGCGGGGCGGGGGGGGGGGGGGGCCCC
>CAZNMV010000350.1:0-3703 GCA_964573835.1 uncultured Aestuariivita sp.
AGCTGCGATCTGTACCACGTCGCCATCCAGCGTGCCTTCTGGTCGGACGTTGAGCCTGCTGGCACCAACATCGTCAGGCGATCCGAAGCGTCTAGACGGATTGCGCAGCGGTTCTTGTCGTTCGGCTGGACTAGAAGCCTTAGCTGCTTTCCAAAGACAAAATGGGTCTCGCCAGAGACATACTGGCGTTCAGGTTGTCGCGCCTGACCTACGAACTCGCGCTGCTTTTTCTTGATCCAGCCGAGACGGGTCACGACGGCCACCCGGACTGCGTCTTCGCTGATGGCCGGAGGGGCAGCGACACGCACTCGACCGGCGGGAGGATAGACCCCGATATGCAGGTTCTTGATCGGTTTGCGGACCAGTTCCACCGACAGTCCGGCGATCTCGATCAGTTCAGTACTCATCATGCGACCGGATGATCTCGATGATGCTGTCCACGGCGTCCTCCGCATCGAGGATCTCCAGCAGCTTTCGCCGCAGCATCCGCTCCTTCATCTTGTTGCCACGCCATCCCGTCTGCGCTGTGCTCCGGATCGCCTCATCGACTGCCATGGTCATCGCTTCATCCTGACCGAGATTGTCGAAGAGCGCCTTGCGGCCCGGCGTGGTCATGGTCGACGGGTATTCGCCGCCGTGCCCTGCCTTTACCGCTCTGACCAGTTCCGCGATCTTTTCTAGGTACTCCGCGTAGGCGATAGCGTCGTCCCTGCGCTTCTTGACGAGGTCAGTCAGCAGTTCTGACATTCGCTCGTAGAACTTCGGGTTCACCGGCGTTTCGTCGATGATCAGCCTGCGCACGTTGTTCTCGATGGCTTCAGCCACGTTCTCACGCTTCTTCTTCAGGGCGTTTGGCAACTCCCCCTCGGCTTCCGCCCCCTTGCTCGCCACCAGATCGATCAGGCTGATATCGTCCAGATGCGAAATCACCTCGGACTCGTCCGCCTTGATGTATGTGTCGATCAGGTGCCGCATCGCGGGTTCGAACTGCTTCATGTCCACGGCATCGCCACTGTGCAGGCGCACCGCATCCCGTAGCGAAATCGCCCGTTCCACTTCGTTGCGGTACTGCGCCAGTTGCAGGTCATTGACCCCCGAGGCGGCAGGATCATCCGCCACCGATGCGAAGGCGCGGGCATAAGCCCCGGCCAGCTTGTAGAGCGCCTGACGCCGCCGCGCCTTTTCATCAGCCTGCGGATCGGTCTCCCACCCGCCTGGACTGGAGAAATAGGCAAGCACCTGGTCGTCGCCTTTGGGCTGTTCAACCGGATCAAGAAGCCCGAACCAAGCGTCGCGCGCGGTCATCAGATCCTCGCCTGCCTTTTCGGCCCGCGAAGAAATCAGCCCCTCGACGTCGGCCGCATCGAAGGCGTCGAAGGCGCCCGAAGTGTAGTCCTCGACGGCCGTCTCGATGTTCTTGAACAGGTCCTTGTAGTCGACGACATAGCCGTAATCCTTGTCATCCCCGTCCAGGCGGTTCACCCGGCAGATTGCCTGGAACAGCCCGTGATCGCGCATCTGCTTGTCGATGTAGATGTAGGTCGCGGTCGGCGCATCGAAGCCGGTCAACAGGCGGCTGACGACGATCAGGAGCTTCATCTGCGCCGGTTCCTTGCGGAACTTCCGCAGGGCCTCGGCCTCATAGGCCTCTTCATCCGTGCCCAGATCGGTCATCAACCGGTCATAGACGCGATAGACGTATTGCTTTTCCGTCTCGCCCATCCCGGCCTCTTCGCCGGTCAGTTCCGAGGCGTTCCGGGTGTAGGACGTGACGATGGCGCATTTCTGGGCCAAGTCCGAGCCGGAATTGCGGAAGATCTCGAACAGCCTGCACGCCTCGGGGATCGACCCCGCCACCAGCATGGCGTTGCCGCGGCCTGCCTTCAGGCGCGGCTTCAGTTCCATGTCCATGATGATGTCACTGGCAATCTGCTCCAGCCGATCTTTAGAGGACAGCACGCGCTGCAAAGTGCCCCATCGCTGTTTCAGGGTCGCCTTGGCCACCGGGGTCAGGCCCTTGGTCTTGGCCTCGAACCACTCGTCGATCTTCTTGGGCGAGGCGACGCGCTGGTCGATGTCACGCGCCTCGTATCGCAGGTCCAGCACGACGCCATCCTCGACGGCCTCGTTGAAGCGGTAGGGCGTGCCGATGTAGGGGCCGAACACCTCGAGCGAGGTCTGCTTGTCAGACCTGAGCAGCGGCGTGCCGGTGAAGCCGAAGAACACCGCACCTGGCAGGATCATCCGCATGGCACGGGCCAACTTGCCCGATTGGGTCCGGTGCGCCTCGTCGATGAAGACGAAAAACTCGCCCACCGGCGCGCCGATCTGGCCGCGCTGGATGTCGGCGATCATGGCGCCCAGCTCATCCTCCTCCCGCCGCCCGAATTTGTGGACCAGCGAGGACACGACCCGATCCTTGGGGTCGGCCAAGGCGGCCAGCAGGTCGGCGCCGGACTTCGCGCGTCGCACCTTGTCGCCGGTGTTGCCAAAGACCGCCTCGATTTGGTCGTCCAGTTCCTTGCGGTCTGTCACCACCAGGATGCGCGCATCGGGCCGCGTCTCGCGGATCCAGCGGGCCAGCATCACCATGATGAGGCTCTTGCCCGAGCCTTGGGTCTGCCAGATGATCCCGCCCTTCTTCGCCGCCACGGCCTCCTGCGCGGCCTTCACGGCGAAATACTGGTTTGGGCGGGCGACCTTCTTGATCCCGGCGTCGAACAGGATGAAATCGTTGATGAGTTCCAGAAACCGCGCAGGCGCCAGCATCTGCGCCACGTCGCGGTCCAGCGGCTGCGTGATCGCGCTTTCCTCTTTCCACGCCAGCCAATAGGGCTGCGGCGTCTGGATCGCGGCATAGCACAGGCCCTGCAGGTCGTTGCCTGCAAAGGTGATCTGCACCGTGGTGAAGAAGTGGCGGATGAATTCGGGGCGCTGGTTGTCCAACGTCTGGCGGATGCCTTCGCCCAGATCGACAGTGGATTTCTTCAGCTCCACCACGCCCAGCGCGATGCCGTTCACATACATCACCAGATCGGGGCGCTTGTTATAGGCCTTGGGGTTTTTCGCCGTGACCGCCACTTCTTCGGCGACGCCCAGATCATTGGCGGCCGGGTTGTCCCAATCGACAAAGCGCACGGTGACCGGGGCCTCGCCGGGGCCGGGGGTGACCTGCACGCCGTAGCGCAGCATGTCATAGGTGGCGCGGTTCGCCTCATAGAGCTTCAGTCCATCCATCCGGGCGGCGCGCTGCAACTCGGCGATGGCCTTGGTCGCCACCTCGGGGTCATGGCCGTGGGACAGGAGCCAGGGGCGCAATAGGGCGGGCTCGATATTGGCATTGCCCTCGCGCTTTTGCCAATCGCCGAGGTAACGCCAGCCGAGGCCACTGACCGTGCCAGAGGTATCGCCGCACATCTGCGCGATCATGCGGTTCTGCGTGGCGCGTTCCGGATCGCCGATGGCCATGGAAATACCCCCTTGGAAACTGTCACTCAGTCAGACCAGCCTGACCCGCCCTGTCAAAAGATTCTGCATCATCCCCTCCTTCACCGCCCGCGCCTTGGCGAGGCGGGTCTCGAGGGTCTGGATTTCGGCGTCCATGTCATCCAAGACCGAACAAATGGCATTTTGCTCGTCAACGTCTTTCGGAACAGAAACGATGTCGTCATGTGCATCATTGCGATTCAACGTCGGGACACCC
>CAZNMV010000351.1:0-3694 GCA_964573835.1 uncultured Aestuariivita sp.
CGATCGTGAAGCTGACGAAGATGGGCAGCCTCGACATGACGGCGCCCGCGTCGGGCATGATGGCGCTGATGAAGAAGCTGCGCGGATCGACGAAGCCGTCGTCGAATTCCGGCGAGAAGAACATGGCGCTGCTGCGCCGCCTGCCGCGCATTTTGCGCTTCATCCCCGGCAAGGCGCAGGACCTGCGCGCCTGGTTCCTGACCATGCAATACTGGCTGGGCGGGTCGGACGACAACGTGGAAGCGATGGTGCGCTTCCTCGTGAACCGCTATGCGAAGAACACGTCGTGGAAGGCCGCGCCCGAAGCGGCGGCGCCCGTCGATTACCCCGATGTGGGCCTTTATCACCCGGACCTGAAGGAACGGATCACCACCGATCCCGCCAAGCTTCCCGCGCCGAAGGCCCCGGTGGCGACGGTGGGTCTGCTGATGATGCGGTCCTACGTGTTGTCGTCGGACACCGCCCATTACGATGCCGTCATCCGCACCTTCGAGGCCAAGGGCATCCGCGTCCTGCCGGCCTTTGCCGGCGGGCTCGACGGGCGGCCTGCGATCGAGGCCTATTTCCGGAATGACGCCGGCACGCAGATCGACGTTCTGGTGTCCCTGACCGGGTTCTCGCTGGTGGGCGGGCCGGCCTATAACGACACCAAGGCCGCCGTCGACACGCTGCGCGCGCTGGATGTGCCCTATATCGCCGCGCATCCGCTGGAGTTCCAGACGCTGGGCCAGTGGGCGACCAGCCCGCAGGGGCTTGGCCCGATCGAGACGACGATGCTGGTGGCGCTGCCCGAGATCGACGGCGCGGCCAGCCCCACCGTCTTCGGCGGCCGGCTTGGCCCCGAAGGCTGCAATGGCTGCGCCTACAGCTGCCCCTGCAAGGACGGCGCAAAGGCGATGGTGCCCTGCATCGAACGCGTCGAAAGCCTGGCCGAGAAGGCCTTGCGCCTCGCGGTTCTGCGCCGCCGCGAGATCGCGCAGAAGAAGGTGGCGATCGTGCTGTTCGGCTTCCCGCCGAATGCGGGCGCGGTGGGCACGGCGGCCTATCTCAGCGTCTTCGAGAGCCTGTTCAACACGCTGCGGGCGATGAAGGCGCGGGGCTATACGCTGGACGTGCCCGACAGCGTCGAGGCTCTGCGCGCGGCGGTGCTGAAGGGCAATGCCGCGCAATACGGGCAGGAGGCGAATGTTGCCGCCCATGTCGGTGCCGATCACATCGTCGCCAACACGCCGCCCCTGAAGGCGATCGAGGCGGTCTGGGGCCCGGCCCCCGGGCGCGTGCAGTCCGACGGGCGCGGTGTCTTCGTGCTGGGCCGCGAATTCGGCAATGTCTTTGTCGGGGTGCAGCCCACCTTCGGCTATGAAGGCGACCCCATGCGGCTGCTGTTCGAGCGCGGTTTCGCGCCGACGCATGCCTTCGTGCAGTTCTACATGTGGATCCGCAACACCTGGGCCGCCGATGCGGTGCTGCATTTCGGGATGCATGGCGCGCTCGAATTCATGCCGGGCAAGCAGGCGGGCATGGGTGCGCGCGACTGGCCCGACCGGCTCATCGGCGAGATGCCGAACATCTATCTCTATGCCTCGAACAACCCGTCCGAGGCGTCGCTGGCCAAGCGCCGGTCCGGCGCTGTGACGATCACGCACCTGACGCCGCCGCTGGCGCAGTCGGGTCTTTACAAGGGCCTGGCCGAACTCAAGGACAGCCTGACGCGCTGGCGCGGCATGGCGCCCGGCGACAGCCAGCGCGCCGAGCTCGAGGCGCTGATCGCCGAACAGGCCGCGGCGGTCGACATGGGCGGCACGCCGCCCATGCAGCTTTGGCTGAAACTGCTGGAGACCGAAGACGCGCTGATCCCCGACGGGCTGCACGTGCTGGGCCAGCCCTATTCGGACGCCGAGCGCCGCGACTACCTTGCCCTGATCGACGGCGTCGACGCCGAGACGCGGGCGCGGATCGACGGGCTTCTGCGGCAGGACACGGAAATCCCCGCGATCCTGCGCGCGCTCGATGCGCGGTACATTGAACCGGTGCCGGGCGGAGACCTGATCCGGTCGACGGATGTCCTGCCCACCGGGCGCAACATCCACGCCTTCGACCCGTTCCGCATGCCCACCGAATTCGCCTGCCGCGACGGCGCGAAGCAGGCGCAGCTGCTGCTCGACACGCACCCGGTCATGCCGCGCACGGTGGCGCTGGTCCTGTGGGGGTCGGACAACATCAAGTCGGATGGCGGACCGATCGGTCAGGCGTTGGCGCTGATCGGCGCGAAGCCGCGCTTCGACAGTTTCGGGCGGCTGGCCGGGGCCGATCTGATCCCGCTTTCGGAATTGGGCCGCCCGCGGATCGACGTGATCATGACGCTGTCGGGCATCTTCCGCGACCTGCTGCCGCTGCAGACCCGGATGCTGGCCGAAGCCGCGCTGAAGGCGGCGCAAGCGGATGAACCGGAAGACATGAACTTCATCCGCGCCCATGCGCTGGCCTATGCCGCGCAGATGGGGGTGGACCTGAAGACCGCGGCGTTGCGCGTCTTTTCGAATGCCGAAGGGGCCTATGGGTCGAACGTCAACCAGCTGGTGGACAGCAGCGCCTTCGGGGACGAAGACGAACTGGCCGACGCCTATCAGGCGCGGAAAAGCTTTGCCTATGGCGTCGATGGCAAGGCGGCGGCCAACCCGAAGCTTCTACAGCAGGCGCTGGCGGATGTGGATCTGGCCTATCAGAATCTCGAAAGCGTCGAACTGGGGGTTACCTCGGTCGATCATTACTTCGACACGCTGGGCGGCATCGCCCGCGCGGTGAAGCGCGCCAAGGGGGAAGAGGCCGCCATCTATATCGGCGACCAGACCCGGGGTGCCGCCAAGGTGCGCACCCTGCGTGATCAGGTGGCGCTCGAGACACGGTCGCGGTCACTGAACCCGAAGTTCTTCGAGAGCCTGCTGAAGCACGGCGCCGAGGGCGTCCGCCAGATCGAGGCGCATGTGACCAACACGCTCGGCTGGTCGGCGACGACCGGCCAGGTCGACCCTTGGGTCTATCAGCGCATCAGCGAAACCTTCGTGCTCGACGAAAGCATGCGCGAACGTCTCGCCGCGTTGAACCCCACGGCATCGAGCCGGATGGCGAACCGCCTGCTCGAAGCGTCGGACCGCAAATACTGGCAGCCCGATGCCGAAACACTCGCGGCGCTGCAGGATGCGGCGGATGCGCTGGAAGACCGGATGGAAGGGATCGCCGCGCAATGACCTGCCGTCCGAACAAGTACCTGAAACCCGAAGACGGAGGGGGTCTCCCCCCTCTGGAAAGGAAGCCCGTATGAGCCCGCTAGACGCAAAGCATCCCCCCGCCGCCCGCGCCGCCGCGCGCGAGGCCGAAGGTCTGGCCCGGCGCGGTCTGGCCGCGCCCCCCGTCCTGAAGAAGGGCGAGGATGGGGAAGGATCGCTCCAGGTCCATCAGGATTCGGATCTGAAGATCGAGGGCGCCAAGGTCTTCTCGGTCTACGGCAAGGGGGGGATCGGCAAGTCGACGACGTCGTCCAACCTGTCGGCGGCCTTCTCGATGCTGGGCAAGCGCGTGCTGCAGATCGGCTGCGACCCCAAGCATGACAGCACCTTCACGCTGACCGGCAAGCTGCAGCCCACCGTGATCGACATCCTGAAAGAGGTCGATTTCCACGCCGAGGAACTGCGCC